>JAFDHG010000007.1 GCA_019308925.1 Deltaproteobacteria bacterium | reverse complement strand
CTGCAACTACGACGGCTACCAAAAGCACCAAACCATCATTGAGGAGGGGGTCTTCATGGGGAGCAACACGGCCCTGGTGGCCCCAGTCAAGATCGGGAAGGGGGCCTTGGTGGGGGCAGGATCGACCATCACCAAAGATGTCCCCCCCTATGCCCTGGCGGTGGGCAGGGCCAAGCAGAAGAATATAAAAAAGTGGGTAATAAAGAGGAATAAAAAGAACCGATGAGGATGAGCAGATCATGTGCGGGATAGTCAATCATCGAGCCCCTCGAACCTCCCCGTCCCCGTACCGATGAGATCCTGTAACGCACGAAAATGGTTTGTATTACGAGACTGACAGGGGAGAGGCAGCCTATCCCAGTAAGCAGGTATCGGGATGTCTGAAAAAATGTAAATCCTCTACCTTTTGAGAAGCTCTTTGATCGCTTATGTCCTCAATTTCAATGCCCTTATCGGTTATAGTGCTTATATGATCCAGCACATATTCGGCAGCCTCTCTGTCGATAACATAGATCATAGTACCCCCATTTTTAGACAATATGTGCCCGTAAGACATAGGTATTTCGGGGGTGGGATCATTCATGAGTGATTCCATGACCGGCTTTGCCTTACGACCTCCGTTGGCAAGCAGTACCACGGTCTTTGCCTGATAGACAAGCTCAGCCCCCATGGAAATAGCATACCAGGGGCTCTCTTCCTTGCTCGCAAAATGTCCATCCGCTACAGCATTCTCCACGGTGTTATCATCGAGCTTCACCAGGAGCATCTCGTTGCCATCAAAGGGGATACCCGACTCGTGGAACGCCACATGGCCCCGTCCGCCGACTCCCACGATATGTAAATCGACCCCTCCCCGTTGTCTGATCTTCGCGGCATAGGCGTCCAGAATCGACGTCCGAATCCAATAGAGGTACTCCGATCGGGCATCGCGTAGGATAACAATCGCCTTCCCCTTATCGACCCCCTGCTCTTCCCAATCCTCGGGATGGGCCTTGAGCTCCGCTTCAAGCCTTTCCTGATCAACGAGCGTCCCCCAGGGAACATTCACCTCTTGAAACTTCTTCTGCAGTAGGCCGAAGAGTTCCTGGATCATAAAAAAGCTGTAGCTCTCTTTATGCAAGGTCCGCTGCTGTGCGTTCTCTCCCGGAAGGCCGATATATTCATCGAGATTAAAGCTCTCGATCTTCGACGAATCGAATTCTCCAGTATTGGCAGCCTTGGCAAGATGTTTATAGAGACCGGTCGGTGAGTTGCCGGTTGCCAAACCCAAAACATAGCTGTCCTTTGTGCTCAGGGTCGTTTTGATATGGTCAACAACGATGCGGGCGCCAACTTCGCTCATATGATCGAAATCACGCGTTATAATGACTTTGAACGGCATATCTTCAACCCCCTTAGGATTTTAGATGGCTGTGTTTTATATTCCGGGCTTAAAACCCTATGTATTCGTCTCACAGATGAGATCATCTATCCGAGTTTCGCTTTAACGACATCGGCGATTTGCCGACAATATCTCTCGGTCGCTTCATCCGTCGGTCCCTCCACCATGACTCTACACATATTCTGCGTCCCCGAATAGCGGACAAGGACCCTCCCCTTGTCGCCTAATGCTTTTTCCGCGGCCTCGACAACCCGGACAATTTCCGGCACTGTGGATAGCTCGGGTTTCGATTTCACGCCAATGTTGATCAGCTTTTGGGGAAAGACCGCCATGATCTTCGCCAACTCAGACAACGGCTTTTGTTCCTTCGCCATCGCCGCCATAACCTGTAACGCCGTGATAATACCGTCACCTGTGGTATGATGTTGCAGAAAGATCACATGACCCGATTCCTCACCACCGATACTGGCACCTTTGGCTCGCATTTCTTCGAGGACGTATCGATCACCGACCCTGGTAACAGATTGCTCGATCCCGAGCTCCTTCAGAGCCGCGCTCAGCCCGATATTACTCATGACGGTGCTCACGACCAGATTATTGGTAAGCCTGCCTGTGTCCTTCATCACCTTGGCACAAATGGCTATCACCTGATCCCCGGTCAGCACGTTCCCCTTTTCGTCAACGGCGATGAGGCGATCCCCATCTCCGTCAAAGGCAACGCCCACGGCTGCATTTTGTTTGACCACTTCTTCAGCCAGTGTCTCGGGATGCTGTGACCCACACTCGACATTGATGTTCTCTCCATTCGGCTTATCAAAGAGAGTGATCACGTCGGCCCCCAATTCGAAAAACGTCTCCGGGGCAACCCGATAGGTAGCCCCATTGGCACAATCAAGGACGACCTTCATTCCCTCGAGGTTATACTCTTTAGGGAAACTGCTCTTCAAAAAGACGATGTATCGACCCATGGCACCTTCAATTCGATATGCCTTGCCCAATTCCCGGGGTGAGGGGTGAAGGGTATGCATATTATTTGAAAAGATGAGTTCTTCGATCTCGAGTTCCTTTTCATCAGGGAGCTTAAACCCGTCGCTGGAAAAGATCTTAATGCCATTATCCTGGAAGGGATTGTGAGAGGCAGATATAACAATACCTGCGTCAGCGCGCATGCTACTGGTTAAAAAAGCAACCCCCGGTGTAGGCATGGGGCCAAGCAAAATGGCATCCACTCCCATGGAACAGATACCAGAGACCAAAGCATTTTCAAGCATATATCCGGAAATCCGTGTATCCTTGCCGATAATAATCCTGGCGTGGTGCCCTTTCCGCTTAAACAAATGGGCTGTTGCCCTTCCAATATTTAAGGCCATTTCAGCAGTCATCGGGTATTCATTAGCTACCCCCCTCACCCCATCGGTGCCGAACAAAGCTCCCATAATCCTCTCCCTGAAATACCTGAAAGATCTCTAAAAATAAAATTACCACGCAAGACAAGAAAAAAGCAAGAGCGGAAAAGGCGAAAAGACCCTGCACGGTTTGTGAAAATGGAGAGGATTTCAGCCCAGCTTTAGATTTGTTCCTTCTTGACAGGGAATCGGTCTTAGATATAAGGTGATGAATCAACTGAAACCCATTGCCAAGAGCGTCACCGTGGAGTGAGGCCCCTGCTTAACAGATGACCGATCTCAACCCTGTAAAAGAGCTGCTGCGCTCTCTCAACCCTCCCCAGAGGGAGGCGGTCACCGCCCAGGAGAAGGCCATCCTGGTCTTTGCGGGGGCGGGAAGCGGGAAGACGAGGGTGTTGACCTACAGGATCGCCTTCCTCCTCCTTTCGGGGAGGGTCGCCCCAGAGGAGATCTTGGCAGTGACCTTCACCAACAAGGCCGCCGGTGAAATGAAAGAGAGGGTCTGTACCCTGATGGGCACGCAGGGACAAAGGGCCTGGGTCAGCACCTTTCACTCAGCATGCCTGCGGATCCTGCGCTCCCATATCCATCACCTGGGTCTCCCAGGGGACTTCGTCATCTACGACGAAACGGATCAGCAGCGGTTGATGGAGGGACTCTTGAAGTCCGCAGGCGTGGGGCTACACGCCTATCCTCCCAAGACCATCCTGAAGGAAATCGAGCGGGCGAAGAATCGGGGGATAGGCCCTGACGAGTACCACCCCGAAGACTTCAACCCTTATCAGAAGAAGGCGGCGGAGTTCTACCCCCTCTACCAAGAGGCCCTGAGGGCGGCCAACGCCCTCGACTTCGGCGACCTCCTCTACTTTGCTCACCTCCTCTTTCAGCGCATCCCACAGGTCCGGGATTATTATCAGAGGAGGTTTCGCCACATCTTGGTGGATGAGTATCAGGACACGAACTATATACAACACCTCCTCATCAAGGACCTCCTCGGCCCGGATGCCTCCCTCTGTGTGGTGGGGGATGATGATCAATCCATATACCGCTGGCGGGGGGCTGAACCCGCCAACATCCTGAGCTTTGAGCAGGACTTCCCCATGGCCAAGGTGGTCAAGCTGGAGCAGAACTACCGCTCCACCCAAATGATCTTGCAAGGGGCCAACGCCGTGGTCTGCCGAAACCGCTGGCGCCAGGAAAAAAGGCTTTGGACGGCCAACGAACCCGGGACCCCTCTCACCCTCTTTCTGGCCGAAGATGAGGAAGAGGAGGCCAGTTGGGTGGCGGGCCGCATCGCCGCGGAGGCGAAGGGGCAATACCGGCGCTGCGCAGTCTTTTACCGGATAAACGCCCAGTCCCGCGCCCTGGAGGAGGCCCTGATGCGCTGGGGGATCCCCTATACCCTG
Organism: Deltaproteobacteria bacterium; assembly: GCA_019308925.1. Lineage (NCBI taxonomy): Bacteria > Pseudomonadati > Myxococcota > Myxococcia > Deltaproteobacteria bacterium. The sequence continues at coordinate 81,957 of JAFDHG010000007.1, read as the reverse complement.
GTGGGTGGGGTAAGGTTTTATCAGCGCAAGGAGATCAAGGATCTCTTGGCCTATCTCCGGGTCATGGTGAACCCTGAGGATGTGGTCAGCCTAAAGAGGATCTTGAACGTTCCCCCCAGGGGAATTGGTCCCAAGACCCTGGACACATTAGAGGAATTGGGCCATCAGAAGGGGTGCTCCCTTTACCAGGCCCTGCAGGAGGCCCTTGTCAGGGAAGATATCTCTCCGGCGGTGAGAAAAAAGGCCCAAGAGGTCTTCTCCCTATTGGAAAGTCTAAGGGCCCAGACCCATTCCCTCCCCCTCTCCGAGCTGGCCTCTCAAATCATAGAGGGGACGAATTATATGGAATTTCTCATGGCCCAAGGTGAAGAGGGGAACACAAGGATAGAGAACATCAAGGAGTTTCTCGGGGTACTTAAGGCGCACAAGGGAACAGGGATCGAAGGATTAAAGGAATTCCTCGACCAGGTGGCCCTCCTCACCGACATCGACGAATATGAGGATGGGGCCAATCGGGTCAGCCTCATAACCCTGCACAGCGCCAAGGGTCTGGAGTTCCCAGTGGTCTTTATAGTAGGACTGGAGGAGGGCCTTCTGCCCTATTACCTACGCCTGGGCAATCCAGAAGACCTGGAGGAGGAGCGACGCCTCTGCTATGTGGGGATGACCCGGGCCCAGGAGAGACTCTATATGAGCTGTGCGACCAGGAGGACCCTCTTTGGGGGGGGAGGGAGGAGGATCCCCTCCCGCTTTCTCCGGGATATCCCCCAAGAGATCATCTGCCCGGAGGGCAGAAGGACCCCCTTGCTGCCATCCTCTTGGGCCTGGGAGGAGGGGTTGTTTTCCGAGGATACGTATTATGAATATGAATAAAAAGAGGGGGGGACTAAGACCCTTTCCTGTAGTCTTGCGGTTGGGATGAGAATTTTCACCTCTTGCAGGTTTTATTATATTAAGCATGCTCAGGCAGTAAAAGGCCCATGGTGTGGGGCTGGGGTGGCTGATTCTCTCAGTTGATTAAATGAAAAAGAAATGCTAATAAACGAACGTTCATAGGCTAATATGTTAGACCAATAATTTAATGAGATATGATACTGAACGATCAACAAGAAAGATTCCTTGATAAGAGAAGAAAGCTTGTAAGAGCTTGGCCAGTGGTTGGAATGGGAGTCCTATTAGTAAGTTTTGGTTTCCTGGTTTGGCTATTTCTTCATAACCCGCTGCTGGTAAATCCTGCAAAGGTTTTCTCAAGACTGGAAGCTGGTGCGATTGAAAAATCAACTCTCCAGCTAATGGCAGGTATGCTGCCGATGATGTTTTTGTTTTGTTTTTTCCTTCTTGTGGTGCTTGTTCTGTTTGTGTTTGCCGCGTTCTCCAATGATAAGAAGCATATAAAGATTATAGATACCCTGCTCGCTAAATCGATGGACAGGTAGAACTGTTCAAGGTTATGCAGGACTTCTTTTAAGATTAATCGATTTGGTCGCGCGAGTTGCCTAACAACAGCTTCAACTCGGGCGCACATGGAGCGCAGCGAAATGTGCGCCGGTTAAGATGGGCGTTACAGCCCCTTAGCAGTCTCAAAAGAGAGGGGACTTTTACCCCTTATCCCCCTTCACCTCCTCGAAATCGGCGTCTACGACATCCTCCTCCTTTTTCGTCTCTCCTCCGGAGGCCGCCTGTTGGGAGGCCGCGGCGTACATTGCCTCGGCCAGCTTGTGGGCCGCCTGGACAAGCTCGTCATGGGCCCCCTTTATTTCGGCTATATTCTCTGCGCCCATGGCCTTCCTCGCTTTCTCCAGGGCCTCCTCCACCCTCTTTTTGTCCCCGGCATCTATCTTATCCCCTTGCTCGCGCAAGGACTTCTCCGTGGAATAGATCACCCCATCCAGCCTGTTGCGCTCCTCGGCCAACTCCCTCTTGCGGCGATCATCCTCAGCATGAGACCCGGCCTCCTTGACCATCCGCTGGATCTCCTCCTCACCAAGGCCGCTGGAAGAGGTAATCCTAATAGACTGTTCCTTTCCGGTGCCCAGGTCTTTGGCCGTCACATGGACGATGCCGTTGGCATCGATGTCAAAGGTGACCTCTATCTGGGGGATACCCCGGGGGGCCGGGGGTATGCCTACCAGCTCGAACTGCCCCAAGGTCATATTATACGCCGCCATCTCCCTTTCGCCCTGCAGGACATGGATGGTCACAGCCGTCTGGTTGTCGGCGGCAGTAGAGAAGATCTGACTCTTGCGTGTGGGGATGGTGGTGTTGCGCTCGATGAGTCTAGTGAAGATTCCTCCCAGGGTCTCAATCCCCAGGGAGAGGGGGGTGACGTCCAGCAACAACACATCCTTCACCTCCCCCTTTAGGACCCCCGCCTGGATGGCCGCCCCGATGGCCACCACCTCATCGGGGTTGACCCCCTTGCCCGGCTCCCGGCCGAAGATCTCCCGCACCTTCTCCTGAACCCGGGGCATCCTCGTCATCCCCCCAACCAAGAGTACCTCATCGACATCTGAGGAGGAGAGACCGGCGTCGGCCAGGGCCTGACGACATGGCCCTTCCACCATTTCAATAAGATCGGCCACCAGGGCCTCCAGCTTTGCCCGAGTGAGCTTCATGGCGAGGTGTTTGGGACCGGAGGCATCGGCGGTGATGAAGGGGAGGTTGATCTCTGTCTCCAAGGATGTGGATAGCTCTATTTTGGCCTTCTCCGCCGCCTCCTTCAAACGCTGCAGGGCCATCCGATCTTTGCGCAGATCGATGCCATTCTCCTTCAGAAACTCATCGGCTATATAATCGATGGTCCTCTGATCGAAGTCCTCCCCGCCCAGGTGGGTGTTACCGTTAGTGGACTTCACCTCAAAGACCCCATCCCCCAGCTCCAAGATAGAGATGTCAAAGGTCCCTCCGCCCAGGTCGAAGACGGCTATCCGGACCTCCTTCTTCTTGTCGAGCCCATAGGCTAAGGAGGCTGCCGTCGGCTCATTGATGATCCGCAGGACATCGAGCCCGGCGATCCTTCCCGCATCTTTGGTTGCCTGACGCTGGCTGTCGTTAAAATAGGCCGGGGTGGTGATGACTGCCTCAGTCACCTTCTCCCCCAAATAGTCCTCCGCTGTCTGCTTCATCTTCTGCAGGATCATGGCTGAGATCTCCTGGGGGCTGTAGTCCTTCCCCTGGGCGCGGACCCAGGCGTCCCCGTTGCTCGCCTCCACGATCTTGTATGAACAGATCTTTACGTCCTTTTGTGCCTCGGGATCTGAGAACCTTCTGCCGATGAGCCTCTTGACGGCATAGATGGTATTCTCGGGATTGGTGATGGCCTGGCGTCGGGCGATCTGTCCTAACAGCCTCTCCCCCTTGTCGGTGAAGGCCACCACAGACGGGGTGATTCTACTGCCTTCAGCGTTGACGAGGACCTTCGGTTCGCCTCCTTCCATCACCGCTACCACTGAGTTAGTCGTCCCCAGATCGATCCCTACAACCCTTGCCATATCTTAAGCCTCCTCTTTTCCCTTTCCGGCATCCCCTTGGGGCTTGGCCACCACCACTTTGGCTGGGCGCAGGAGCCGGTCATTGAGCAGGTAACCCTTCTGTGGCTCCGAGACAACGTGCCCAGGGTTACAATCCCCAGTAGCCAGTTCCATGACCGCCTCGTGTCTCGTGGGATCGAAGCGCTCTCCCACAGCGGAGATGGGGGTGACTCCGAACCTCTGTAATGTCTGGAGAAACTGCACCAGGGTCATCTCCACCCCCTCCATGATCCCCTCTTTCTCTCCCTGCCCTGAGGCGTGCTCTAAGGCCCTCTCCAAATTATCTATTACAGGCAGAAGCTCCTTGATCAGCTCTCCGTTTCCATACCTTATCAGCTCGGCCTTCTCCCTGGCCACCCGTTTTTTGTAGTTCTCAAAGTCCGCTGAGACCCGCAGGAGGTGCTCATAGTTCTCCTTCGCCTCCTCCTGGGCCTTCTGAAGGGCGGCCTCCAATTCCTCTATAATCTCCTTGCTGCTGCGTCTCTTTTTCTCCTTCCTCTCCTGTGGCCTTTGTGCGGCTTGTTCTCTGGCCTGTTCCCTTTCTTCCTCGACCATAAGCAATATCCCTTTAAGCTCTAAATAATTTTATAGAGGACTGTTCCACTCAGATTCCAAGATATCGGTGAGGAGTTTGGCGGTAAAGTCCACTACCGGGATCACCCGGGAGTAGTTCATGCGCACCGGGCCAATGACTCCTAGGATACCCAGAAAGCGGCCGGGGTGACCATAGGTAGAGGTAATCAGGCTGCACCCTTCTATGGCCGCTACCTCACACTCCGAGCCGAAGAGGATCTGTACGCCCTCCCCTTTCATGCTCCGGTCCAAGAGCTTGACCAAGAGGCTCTTCTCCTCAAAGGCCTTAAAGAGTTCCTTCATCCGCTCCACGTCCGCGAACTCCGGCTCATCGAGGATGTTTACCTGCCCCTCTATATACAGGTCCATCTCCTCATTCGTGACCAGGGCCTTCCCTCCCAATTGTAAGGCCTTCTGCAGCAACTCGTCATAGGCCCTCTTCTCCCTCTTCATCTCCTCCACGATTCGCTCCCTCACCTCTCGGAGGGGGAGCCCTGTCAGGAGATCGTTTAGGTAGTGGGTAATCTTGCCCAGTTCGTCCTGGCTTAGATCCTCCTCCAGCTCCACCACCCGGTTCTGGATAAGGCCCGAGGAGGCCACAAATATGACGAGGATTTGATTCTTCCTGAGCCTGATGAACTCGATATGTTTGAAGATGGTCTCCCGCAGGGGAGGGGGCATGACGATCCCCGCATAGTGGGAAAAGGCGGAAAGGATCCTACAAGTCCTCCTCATGAGTTCGGACATGTCCGCCTTACAATCCTGGCAAGTACTCCTCATCTCCTCCCTCTCCGGGAGGGATAGCCCCTGTAGATCTAAGAGGACATCGACGAAGAAGCGAAACCCCTTCTCTGTGGGGACCCTCCCCGCCGAGGTATGGGGTTGAAAGAGGAATTCCATCTCCTCCAGATCGGCCATCACGTTTCTGATGGTGGCCGGGCTCAGGTTGAGATCGGACTTTTTGGCCACCGTGCGCGAACCCACAGGCTCGCCGTTACTTATATAATCCTTTACGATTATCTTGAGGACCTTCTTGTCCCTTTCGGACAGAGTAATCATCTTTTTATAAACCCTCCTCTCATGAGGGTTTACGTTTCCTCACCCCCGCTGATGAAAATGCCGCCCTCCCTTATTCGAACTCACTTTGAGGGGGTACGGCCCCCTCAAGCTCCCCAAAGAGGAAAGGTTTACCTTATTAGGGGTTTCAGGGGGCGAAGCCACCTGAAGAGGGAGTGAAAATAACATTAAAGGCTGAAAGACCATCCAGTATCTCTTTATACCGTGCATTTTCACGGTAATATTTTTACAAAAATTCCTTACAACTTCTTTAAAGTAATGATCTCCCCCCATTTTGTCAAGATACTAGAGGAAGGACAAGAAGATATGCAGGACGACATGGGCGTAGATCCCAGCCAGCACATCGTCTAGGACCACCCCGTAGCCCCCTTTTACCCTCCTCTCCAAGAAGCGGATAGGTGGGGGTTTGAGGATGTCGAAGACACGAAATAGGACAAAACCAGCAAGGATATAGGACCAGGAAGGGGGGAAAGAGGTCATGGTAACCAAAAAACCCACCACTTCATCTACAACTATGTCCCGGCTATCCTGCTGCTGGAAGATAAGCTCTGCCTTCCCTGCCAGCCAACAGGCTAGCAGAGCGATGCATAACAAAAGGGGGAGGTAGACCGTTAGAGGGAGAAGAGAGAGGAGAAGAAAAAGGGGGACCGCTGCGGCAGTCCCCGCCGTCCCAGGGGCCAAGGGGCAAAACCCCACCCCTCCCCATGTCGCCAGCAGAATAATCAACTTCCTCATCTAAATGCTTACCCTAACCCCCTCTGCCGGAGATACTCCTTCACCCCATTGACGGTATAATCCTTTTGGCCAACATCCTCTCAGCCCCCTTTGGCTACCCTGATAGCCTCGGCCAGGTCCAAGGTCCCCTCATAAAGGGCCCGGCCCGTGATGACCCCTATAACCCCATAGGGGACCAACCCCTTCACCGCCTTTATATCCTCCAAAGTGGCCACCCCTCCGGAGACGATGACCGGGGTCTCCACTGCCTGGGCCACCTCCTTGGCCTGATCCAGATCGATCCCTCCCCCCATCCCGTCCCTGCTGATATCGGTAAAGATGATAACCGCTACCCTATATGTCTCCATCTCTCTGGCCAGGTCAACCGCCCTCAGGGAGGTCCCCTTCCGCCACCCCCTCACCATGACCTCTCTCTCCCGGGCATCGATCCCCACCGCTATCCTGCCTGGATATCGCTGGCATGCCTCCTTTATCAAGGAGGGACCTTCATAGGCGGCCGTGCCCAAGATTACCCGCTCTATCCCAAAGGAGAGCCACTCCTCGATGGCCCGCAGGTCCCTGATCCCTCCTCCCAGTTGGAGGGGGGCCCTTACCTGCCTCCGTATTTCCTTTACTGCCTCGATGTTCATCGGGCGGGCGGCCACGGCCCCATCTAGATCGACCACATGGATCCATTCAGCCCCAGCGGACTCCCACCTCATTGCCACCTCTCCCGGTGCGGGCGAGTAGACCGTCTCCTCCTCCATCCTCCCCTGGCGGAGTCGGACGCATCGCCCCCCCTTCAGGTCTATGGCCGGTACCACCAGCATCGAGGAGCTCTAAAGGGTCAATGAGGGGAAGGTGCGCAGGACGGATTCGACGCCTATGGCCGTCAACTTCTCCACCGTTACCCAACGCCCCCCAGCTTTGACAAATGTGGAGGCCTTAAGGAGGTTTTCGCTCAGGGAGCGTTGAGTCTCGTCAAACCTACCACTCCAGATCACCTTTTTATCCTTGAGCCTGACCAAGTGGGCGTCAAAGGCTACTGAGGCTGGCCTCTCCACCCCCAGGGCGCTACCCTGGCGTTGCTCAAAACGGTAGACCCCTCCTATAACCACCGCATAGACACCTAGCTGCCTTCCCAGCCGCACCGCCTCCCCCAACGGATCCTGTCTGAGGACGATAGGGTCCACTCCCTCCACGGCGGCCATCGCCTGACCCAAAGGGGTCACCTCACATCGCCCTAGATGAAAGAGCTGGCGGTAGAGGATAGCCATCACCTCAGATCCTGCTCGGGAGGGGACCTCTCCGGCCCGGAAGAAAAACTCTCCCCATAACCCTTTGGCCATCGTCTCCCCCTCCGCCGGCCTGATGATCAGAAAGGGGAGAACCGCCACCTTCCTGAGGGGCACAAACCCTTGACCTCCCCCTTGAGAATGGGATGGGAAGGGGAGCAGGAAGATGAGGAGCCCAAGAATTGCCCCCAAGATCATTTCCCTTCTTTTTTTCATCTGGAAAGCCATAGGCACCTCTCCCATTATAATTATAGGCTGCCCTTAGTGGATGGGACCCCGGACCTCCTCTCATCCAAGGAGGAGGCCCGATCCAGGGCCCTGCCGAACCCCTTAAAGATCGATTCGACGATGTGATGGAGGTTCTTACCGTAAAGGAGGTCGATATGGAGGGTGAGGCCGGCGTGGTCCACCAAGGCCTTGAAGAAGGGCTCCACCAATTCCAAGTCGAAGTCCCTGAGCCTCCCAGCAGCCTTGACGCGATAGCCCAGATAGGGGCGGCCGGAGATGTCCAAGACCACCCTGCTCAAGGCTTCATCCATGGGTACCAGGGCCTCCCCAAACCTCTTTATTCCTGTCGCATCCCCCAAGGCCTTCTTGATCCCCTCGCCCAAGGCGATCCCCACATCCTCCACGGTGTGGTGAAAATCGACCTCCAGGTCCCCCTTTGCCCTTAAGGACAGATCGAAGAGGCCGTGCATGGCCATCAAGGAGAGCATGTGGTCGAAGAAGGGTATCCCTGTGGAGATCTCCGAATTTCCACCTCCGTCCAAGTGGATAGAGAGAGAGATATCCGTCTCTTTGGTCTTCCTCTCTGTCTGGGCTCTGCGCTGCATCTGTCTCAATCCTCCTTTGCCCTCACCACCACGGCCTGGGCATGGGCCTCCAGCCCCTCCAGGCGGGCCAATCGGGCTACATCCTCCTTCACCGCTTCCAGGGCCTCCCGGGACAAGAAGAGGAGATTGGTCCTCTTTAAAAAGTGCTCAACCCCCAGAGGGGAGAAGAACCTGGCCGTACCCCCAGTGGGCAGCACATGATTGGGCCCTCCCAGATAATCCCCTATTGCCTCTGGGGTGTAGGGGCCGAGGAAGACGGCACCAGCATTATGCACCTCCCCCAACCACCGGAAGGGGTCTTCGAGGGCCAACTCCAGATGCTCAGGGGCGATCCGGTTGGCGATCTGTATCCCCTCCCCCAGATCCCGCACCAAGATGATGAGTCCGTGGCGTTCAAGGGAGGCCTCGATAATCCCCTGGCGTGGGAGGGCCCCCTTCATCCTCTCCACCTCCTCATGCACTTGATTGGCGAACTCCTTGGAAGGGGTGATCAGGATCGGCCAGGCCATCTCATCGTGTTCTGCCTGGGAGAGGAGGTCAGCGGCAACAAAGGTGGGGGGAGTGGATCCATCGCAGACTACCAGGATTTCACTGGGCCCCGCCACCATATCCACCCTTACGACCCCGAACAACAACCGTTTGGCCGTGGCTACATACAGATTTCCCGGCCCCACTATTAAATCGGCCCGCGGCACGGTCTCCGTACCATAGGCCAAGGCTGCGACGGCCTGGGCTCCCCCGACCAGCAGGACCCTATTCACCCCTACCATCCGGGCGGCGGCCAAGATGTAAGGGTTCACGCCCTCTCGGGAGGGAGGGGTCACCACCACCACCTCTCTCACCCCCGCCACCTTGGCGGGGATGACGCTCATCAACAGTGAGGAGGGGTAGGCCGCCTTCCCCCCGGGGACATAGACCCCGGCCCTGGCCAAGGGATGCACCAACTGTCCCCTCACTACTCCTTTATCCGTATCAAACCAAGAGCGATAGAGCTCCTGGCGGTGGAAGGACTCGATCCGCCCGGCGGCCCGTTGAAGGGAGATGAGGGCCTCCCCCTCTACCTCCTGCCAGGCCCTCTCCCAGTCTTTTTGCGGGACCTCCATCTCCTGCCGGGAGATCTCCACCCCGTCGAACTGTTGGGTATAATGGAGTAGGGCCTCATCACCTCTGCCCTTCACCTCCTCAATAATCTCCCGCACGGCCCCCTCGACACCCTCCATCTCCTCTCGCCTCTGGGCGAGGAGGATCTCCAATTCTGCCTCAAACTCCTTACTCTTGCTGTCCAAAACCCTCATCCAGATCCACCTTCCTCACTTTGGCCCCCAAGGCGCCAAGCTTCCCTTCTAGATCCTCATATCCCCTCTCCAGGTGATACGGCCGGGAGACCACCGTCGTCCCTTCAGCAGCCAGGCCTGCCAGCACCAGCGAGGCGCTGGCCCGCAGATCAGTAGCCATAACCGGGGCCCCGCTCAACCTGGGCACGCCATTGACGATGGCGGTAGCGCCCTGCACCCGAATGTCGGCACCCATCCTCCTGAGCTCACTGACGTGCATGAACCTGTTCTCGAAGATGGTCTCCGAGATGACGCTGAGCCCATTGGCCAAGATCATCAGCGCCATAAATTGAGCCTGCATATCGGTGGGGAATCCCGGATAGGGGAGGGTCTTCACATCAGCGCTCCTTATCCTATGGTCTCCCACAACCCTCACCCTCCTCTCCCCTAGGGGGGAGATATCCATCCCCACCTCCCGTAACTTCCCCACCACGGCCTCCATGTGTTCCAAGCGACACCCCTTGATCAGGATATTCCCTCCGGTGATCCCAGCCGCCACCATCAGGGTGCCTGCCTCTATCCTGTCGGGCATGATGCTGTAGGCCACCGGCCGCAACCTCTCCACCCCCCGGATGGTCACTACCTTGGTCCCTGCCCCCTCTATCTGGGCCCCCATCTCTTTGAGGATCTGGGCCAATTCCTCCACTTCTGGCTCACAGGCGGCATTCTCGATGACTGTGGTCCCCTGGGCATTCACCGCCGCCATCATGAGATTCTCTGTTCCGGTAACCGTGGGGATATCTAGATATATCTGGCCCCCCTTGAGCCGGGGAGCACGAGCCTTGATATAACCGTGCTCCAGTTCGATCTGAGCTCCAAGCTGCTCCAGCCCCTTTATGTGAAGGTCCACCGGCCTTGCCCCTATGGCACAGCCACCGGGGATGGAGACCACTGCCTCCCCCATCCTGGCCAGCAATGGCCCCAGGACCAGGATGGAGGCCCGCATGGTCTTCACCAATTCATAAGGTGCGGTCACCCCCTCTATGCTGGGGGTGCCCACCTCCAGCTCACCCCTCCCCCTCCAATTGGTCCTAGCTCCCAAGTTCTCCAGCAGGGCCCGGAGGGTCTCCACATCCCGCAGGTGGGGGACATTGGTGAACTTACAGGTCCCCTCGACCAGGAGTGCGGCGGCCATGGCTGGCAAGGCCGCGTTCTTGGCCCCACTGACCGTTACCTCTCCCATCAATCTCTCTCCCCCTTCGATAACTAACCCCTTCATCCCCTCTGTGCCCTGACCACCCTCTTGATCCCGGCATAGTCCGGGACCAGTTCAATATGCGTGAACTTCTCCCCCTCCAAGATATCGGTTACCTTCTGGGCCTGCCCCTTCCCCATCTCCAAGAGGAGCCAACCCCCTTCGATCAGAAAACCCGGTGCCCCTTGAGCGATCTCCCGGAAAAAGCGCAGCCCATCCTCTCCCCCATCCAGGGCGTTGAGGGGTTCATAATCCCTCACGTCCGGGGCCAGTTGGAGGATCTCGTCGGTGGGAATATAGGGGGGATTGGAGACGATGAGGCAGAAGGGTGTCCCTACACATGGGAAAAGATCCTTTTGTACAAACCTGATCCTCTCCCCTACCCCGTGCGCCTGGGCGTTCTCCTGCGCCAAGGAGAGGGCATGGGCTGAGATATCCGTGGCCACGATTTGTGTCTCCTTTAGTTCCTTGGCCAAGACAATGGCCACTGCCCCGCAGCCGGTCCCTATCTCCAGCACCCGCAGCGGAGGTTGCAACTGTCCGCCTATTCGCAAGACCTCCTCCACCAAGTGCTCGGTCTCCGGGCGCGGGATGAGGCATTCAGGGCTCACCTTAAATCTCAAGGACCAAAACTCATTATACCCCAAGATATAGGCGATAGGCTCCCAAGCGGTGCGCCGTTGGATCATCTCCCGATATACCCTCCGCTCCTCCTCCTTGAGGGGTTTGTCATAGTTGAGATAGAGCCCCACCCGATCTACCCCCAAGAGGTGGGCCAGGAGCACCTCGGCCTCCAGGCGTGGTTTTTCCATCCCCTTTTCCCGAAAGTACTCCGTCGTCCACTCTAGGACCTTCAGCACCGTCCAGCGCTCCTGGGCCATCAGCGGCTAACTGCCCCCTCCTTTTGTCGAATGGCCTCGGCCTGATAATGGGTGATGAGGGCATCGATGATCTCTCCCAGGTTCCCCTCCATGACCTCCTCCAGTTTATAAAGGGTGAGGCCAATGCGGTGGTCGGTTGCCCTGCCCTGGGGGAAATTATAGGTCCTGATCCGCTCACTGCGGTCCCCCGTTCCCACTTGGCTGCGCCTCCGTTGGGTAATCTCCTCTTGCTGCCTCTGCCTTTGCATATCGAGGAGCCTCGCCCGCAGGACCTTCATTGCTTTGGCCTTATTCTTGTGCTGGGACTTCTCATCCTGGCAAGTCGCCACTATGCCGGTGGGAAGGTGGGTTATTCTGACCGCTGAGTCTGTGGTGTTGACATGTTGCCCGCCGGGGCCCGAGGACCGGTATACATCTATCCTGAGGTCCTTGGGGGTGGTCTCCACCTCTACCTCCTCAGCCTCGGGCAGAACCGCCACAGTGACCGCTGAGGTGTGGATCCGCCCCTGGGACTCGGTGGCGGGGACCCGCTGCACCCTGTGTACGCCACTCTCATATTTCAACTTGCTATAGACCCCCTTCCCTTCGATGAGGGCGATGATCTCTTTGAATCCCCCAACACCGGTGGGGTGCTGGCTTAGTACTTCTACCCGCCAGTTATTCATCTCGGCATATTTGGCATACATCCGAAAGAGATCCGCCGTAAAGAGGGCGGCCTCTTCCCCTCCTGTACCAGCCCTAATCTCCAGGACGATGTTCTTTTCATCGTTGGGGTCCTTGGGTAGAAGGGAGACGATCAGCTCCCGCTCCACCCGCTCCCTTTCTTCCATGAGGTCGGCGACCTCTTCACGGGCCATATTTTTGAGCTCCTCTTCTTCTTCCTTAAGCAGGGCCTTATCCTCCTCTATTCGCCTGAGGAGGTCCTTGTACCTCCGGAAGCGTTCCACTATCCGCCCCAGATCCGCATGTTCTTTGGCGTATTGCTGGTACTCCTCCTTCCGGGCCACCACCTGGGGGTCACCCAGGAGGCACTCCACCTCCTCATACCTGGCCTCCAGCTCGTCCAACTTCTCCAGGACCTCCATATTCAAGATCCACCTCCTCCTTATAAGGCCACAATGGCCGCCTTTATCTGAGTATCAGAGGGCTCATCAACGGTCAACCTCTGCATAGGACAGGCCCGCCACAACGTGGAACAGCAGATTCCCCTTGTCTTTAACCTATCCCCCCTCACTCTCTTTCGGGGCAAAAAAATATCACCGGCTGGGCAAAGGATACCTCTCCCTTCGGCCGGTGAGGAGTCCCCCTATCCCTTCTTCTGCCCCTCTTTCTGGAGGTGTTTGTACTTGCGGGTAAACTTCTCTATTCTGCCCGCCGTATCCACCAACTTTTCCCTGCCCGTAAAGAAGGGGTGACAGCGGGAACATACATCAACAGAATAGTCCCTTCGGGTGGACTTGGTTTGAAAGGTGGCCCCACAGGCACAGGTAATGGTGATATCGTACAGCTCAGGGTGGATCCCTTTCTTCATCCTTCAACCCCCTTTTTAGATAAAAATAGCGTATCTTGTCCTTATTTTCAACCCCTTCTCACTGGTTCATGGTATCTAAAAATTCCCTGTTGCTGGTGGTCTTGCACAACTTGTCCAACAGGAACTCCATGCTGTCCACCGTGTTCATAGGTGTCAGCACCTTGCGCAAGAGCCAGATGCGGTTTAGGTCGTTCTCGTCCAGCAAGAGCTCTTCCTTCCTCGTCCCCGAGCGGTTTATATCTATGGCCGGAAAGATCCTCCTGTCCACTAGGCGTCTATCCAACACCAACTCCATATTACCTGTCCCCTTGAACTCCTCGAAGATCACATCATCCATCCTACTCCCCGTATCGATCAGGGCCGTGGCGACGACGGTCAGGCTCCCTCCCTCCTCGATGTTTCTGGCGGCGCCGAAGAAGCGCTTAGGCTTCTGGAGGGCGTTGGCGTCTATCCCACCCGAGAGGACCTTTCCGCTGGGAGGTATCACGGCATTATAGGCCCTGGCCAACCTAGTAATGCTGTCCAAGAGGATGATCACGTCCATCTGGTGCTCCACCAGCCTCTTGGCCTTTTCGGCCACCATCTCAGCCACCTGGACATGTCGTTGAGGGGGCTCATCAAAGGTGGAGCTTATCACCTCCCCCTCTACCGAACGCTCCATATCAGTCACCTCCTCGGGCCGCTCATCGATGAGGAGCACGATCAGGATCATCTCCTTGTGATTGGCCATAACGCTGTGGGCGATGGACTGTAGGAGCATAGTCTTCCCTGTCCTTGGAGGGGCAACAATCAAACCCCTCTGCCCCTTTCCTATGGGGGTGAGGAGGTCCATCACCCTCGTAGAGTAGTTGTTGGGATCGTACTCCAATTTGACCTTCTCCTGCGGATATAGGGGTGTAAGATTGTCAAAAAGGATCTTGTCTTTCGCCACCTCGGGGTCTTCGTAGCTGAGCTTCTCCACCTTGAGGAGGGCAAAGTATCTCTCCGTTTCCTTGGGGGGCCTTATATGCCCCGAGATGGTTTCCCCTGTCCTCAGATTGAACCTCCTTATCTGCGAGGGGGAGACATAGATGTCGTCTGGACCCGGCAGATAGTTGTAGTCCGGAGAGCGGAGAAAGCCGAAACCGTCGGGCAGGATCTCCAGGACCCCCTCCCCATAGATGACCCCGTCCTTATCAGCCTGCGCCTGCAGAATGGCGAAGATCAGCTCCTGCCTGCGCATATTGGCCGCCCCACCCACCTTCAGCTCCTTGGCCAAGGCCGCCAGCTCCGATATTTTCTTGCTTTTCAAATCTCTAAGGTTTATAACCTCTGTATTCATGGCGTTTCTTCCCCCTTTATTACCTGATAAAACCTGAGCACCTGTTCCTCCGTCTCCTCCACGGACCCAGTGTTGTTGATAATATAATGGGCATGAGAGACCTTCTCCTTCAACGGGAGCTGGGTATCTATCCTCCTGGCGGCCTCCTGCCTGGATATCCCATCCCTGCGTATGAGGCGCTGGATTTGGGCCTCTCTGGTGACATAGACCACTACTACCAGGTCTACCTTCTCATGCTCCCCCTTCTCGATCAAGAGGGGTACCTCCAAGACCACGTCTCCGCTGCTCCCCTGCACCCTCTTCCACATCTCCTCTTGAATAAGTGGGTGAAGGATCCTTTCCAAGACCTTCCTCCTCTCCAGGTCGCGGAAGATGATCCTCCCCAGCTTCCCCCTGTCGATCTGGCCCCCCTCTTTGAGCACCTCCTTCCCAAAGGTCTTCACCACCTCCTGTCTTACGGGAGCATATTTCGCCATGATCTCCCGGCCAATATCATCCGCATCGATTACCACCGCACCCACTCCCATCAGGATGCGGGATACCAGGCTCTTACCACTCGCGATTCCCCCTGTCAGGCCAATCACCCTGGGCATCAAATGTCCAGATTCTCCACCTGGAGGGCATTTTGCTCGATGAAGCGCCTGCGCTCTTCTACCTGATCCCCCATAAGGATAGTAAAGATCTCATCCGCTACCACGGCATCCTCCACCCTCACCCGGAGGAGGCTCCGGCTCTCGGGGTTCATGGTAGTCTCCCAGAGTTGTTCAGGATTCATCTCCCCGAGACCTTTGTATCTCTGGATATATAGTCCTTCCTTTCCTATGGTGGTGATATAGTCCAACAGTTCCCCCTTGGACCCTATCCTCTGCTGTCCTCCCTTGTGGTAGATAACAAAGGGGGGGGTTTCAAAACCGGCGATCGATTGATAGAGGGCCAGGACATTTCTATATTCAACAGATTCCACCAGTTCCCTGTTTATCTTCCTCTCCACCCTCCTCCCATTTATCCTCCCCTGGAGGGAGAATTCAAAAAGGTTATGCTCCTCGTCGGTGGTGATCTCTCCCACCTCCATTCCCTCTCCCTGCAGGGCCTTGTGCAGGAACATGAGCCGCCCCTTGTCTCCGAAATCCTCGGGGCGAGAAACCCCTTGTCGCAAAAGGACCTTTACAGCCTCCCGGGGGTAGCCTCGGCGCTCGAGCCTCCTCTGGTAGTAGTCAAAGCGGGAGAGTTTGTTCAGGAGATCAAGAAGTCTCTTCCCCCCCAATCGGGTCTGAGATCCCGTCAGCTCCAGTTCCACCTTTTCCATGGCCCTCTCTAACAGAAATCTGTTTATCTCCTCCTCGTCCTTAAGGTAGGTGTCCTTCCTCCCTATCCTTACTCGATATAGGGGGGGCTGGGCGATGCACAGATATCCTCTCTCAATCACCCCCACCATCTGCCGGTAGAAAAAGGTCAAAAGGAGGGTTCTGATATGTGAGCCATCTACATCGGCATCGGTCATGATGATGATCTTATGATATCTGATTTTCGACACATCCACCTCATCTTGATTGATCCCAACCCCCAAGGCGGTGATGATGGTCTTTATCTCCTCATTGGACAGCATCTTGTCAAATCTGGCCTTTTCTACGTTGAGGATCTTCCCCTTTAAGGGAAGGATGGCCTGATATCTCCTGTCCCTACCTTGCTTTGCCGAGCCACCCGCTGAATCCCCCTCCACGATGTAGAGTTCACTGTGGGCCGGGTCACGCTCCTGACAATCTGCCAGCTTGCCAGGGAGAAGACTTGTGTCCAGTCCCCCCTTCTTCCTGGCAAGCTCCCTTGCCTTGCGAGCCGCCGCCCGTGCTCGCGCGGCATCGACCACTTTGGCCAATACCTTTCGGGCCACCTGGGGGTGTTCCTCAAAGAAACTTCCCAGCCTCTCGTTGGTCAGGGCCTCCACATATCCTTTTACCTCGCTGTTGCCCAGCTTTGTCTTCGTCTGCCCCTCAAATTGGGGGTCAGGCAGCCTCACGCTGATTACCCCCACCAGTCCCTCCCTCACATCCTCACCACTTAATCCCTCCTTGAGGTCCTTTAGGAGGTTGTTGTTAGCGGCATAAGTGTTCATCGTCCTAGTTAGGGCCGATTTAAAGCCCACCAAGTGGGCCCCCCCCTCATGGGTGTTGATGCTGTTGGCAAAGGTGAAGATGGTCTCTTTATAGCTGTCGTTATACTGCAGGGCGACCTCAATGTAGGTATCGTTTTTCCTTCCCTCAAGGTAGATGGGCTTGGGATGAATGCCATTCTTGTTGCGATTGAGGTACTCGACGAATGAGATAATCCCCCCTTTATAAAAGAACTGGTTGCTCTTGTCGCTCCTTTCATCCTCAATGGTTATGGTAATCCCTTTGTTGAGAAAGGAGAGTTCGCGCAGACGCTGGGAGAGTAATTCATAACTATACTCCAAATCCCCAAAGATCTCAGGATCGGGCTTAAATCTTATGGTAGTCCCGGTCTTTTTGGTCTTGCCCACAATCTGCAAGGGGGTCTTCTTCTGTCCCCGTTCATATCTTTGATGATATACATTTCCGCCCCTCTTTATCTCCAACTCCAAGTACTCAGAGACGGCATTTACCACAGAGAGACCTACCCCGTGAAGCCCCCCGGAAACCTTATAGCTCTTTTTGTCGAATTTCCCACCAGAATGCAGTTTTGTAAGGACGACCTCCACTGCAGGTCTTCCCTCTTGTCGGTGTTTGTCAACGGGAATTCCTCTGCCATCGTCCTTCACTGTGACGCTGTTATCTAAATGGATCACCACATTTATCTTCGTGCAATAGCCAGCCAAGGACTCATCTGTGCTGTTGTCCACCAGTTCCTCTACTAAGTGATGCAGTCCCTCTATCCCTGTATTGCCAATGTACATGGAGGGTCTCTTCCGGACAGCAGCCAATCCATCTAATACCTTAATTTGTCTGGCATCATAAATTTCTTCCTTTAAGGACTTTGTCATTTCTCCTGCTTCTCTTTCCTGATGGGGATTTTAATCTATGAAATGAACAGGAAAAGACATTTTTATAGGAGGGGATATCTCTGGTCTTAAGGGCGCATGGGCATTATTACATATAAAAACGCCTCTCCATCCACAGGTCTTATCACCCCAGCAATCAATTCTTCTTTTAACTCCACCCTTACCTCATCCGCATCCATTATATTCAAAACATCTAGGAGGTATCTGGCATTAAAGGATATTTCTAAGGGGTCCCCTTCATAATCGATCTTTATCTCTTCTTGTACACTGCCCACATCTGGGCCTCCCGTGTTGATCTCCATTAGACCACCCTTTATGGAGAATCTAACCCCTTCTCCTTTTTCGCTGGCGATTACTTGGGCTCGACGTAAAGAACCCATAAACTCTTTTTTGTTAACCAATATCAGCTTGTCGTTAGCTGTGGGAATAACCTGTTGATAGTCAGGGTATTCTCCTTCTAATAGGCGAACTACTACCGTATTGCGATTTGTCTTAAAAATACAGTTGTTGTCCTTGATAGAAATGGCCACCTCCTCCTCTTCTTCCCCTAAGATCCTCCTTAACTCTATCAAACCTCGGCGGGGGATAATAACACCCTTGTCTAGGGTTGACTCCACCTCTTTATCTATTTTGGATAACCTGTGTCCATCAGTAGCCACCATGCGTAAAAACTCTCTGTTTTCCTCCTTCACCTTCTCCATATAAATTCCATTAAGATTGAACCTAGATTCCTCTGTCGAAGCTGCGAAAACAGTCTTTTCAACCATTCCTAAGAGGTCGGAAGTCCTTAAATTAAAATAATTAGCGCCCTCAGTATCGGGAAATTTGGGAAACTCGTCGGGGTCTACCCCAGGAAGGCTGAAGATTGTTTTACCAGCCTTTATCGAGATCCAAAAGTTCCCTTCTCGTTGTATTTCAACCTTCTCTTCGGAAAGCTCTCTGACAGCATCATATAGCTTTTTCGCAGGGATACAGATGTCGCCCTTTTCCATAATGTTGGCCTCAATACTTTCCTTCACTCCTATTTCGAGGTCGGTGGCCACTATATTTAACCTGTTCTTCTCTCCTGAAATTAATATGTTTGAAAGAATGGGAATGGTACTTCTTCTTTCTGCAATCCCTTGAATTTTTCCCAAACTTGTCTGAAAAAAGGCCTTTTCTACTATGAACTTCATATAAGTTTCCTTAGTTCTTAGTAGTAATAATAGGTGTTAAAAGGTTAATATCTCCTATAATTCACTGATAATAAAGAGAATAAGTTTGTTTACTATTTTCACATATCGAAGTTCATCTCTGTGCAAAACTACTCCCTAATTTTTGCCATTAGATCATCGACTACACTTTTTATGTATTTATCGTGGGAAATCTTTTCTTCAGTCTTCTTTATAGAGTGGATAACCGTAGAATGATCCTTTCCACCGAACTTTTCCCCAATCTCTATGAGGGAACAAGTAGTGAGCTTTTTGGCAAGATACATGGCTATCTGCCTGGGTATCACCACTTGTTTCAATCTCCTTTTAGACCTCAGATCTTTTGGCTTTAGGTTAAAATAGGATGCAACCCTCTTTTGTATATTATCGATGGAAATTGTCGCCTCCCTGTCTTTTATAAAGCTTCTCAATACCTCCTTGGCCATTTCTAGGGTAATTTCCCTCTTGGTAAGAGAAGCAAAGGCCCCCAGTCTTATGAGACAGCCCTCCAATATGCGGATATTAGAATTGATGTGAGAAGCCAAAAAAAATGCTACATCATTAGGTATATATATATTTTCTAGCTCTGCCTTTTTCTTTAGAATAGCCACCTTTGTCTCAACATCAGGAGGTTGGATGTCGGCGATGAGACCCCACTCAAAGCGGGATTTGAGACGCTCCTCAAAATCAGGGATTTCTCGAGGGAACTTATCGCTCGTGATTACAATTTGCCTTTTGTTCTCATACAAAGAGTTGAAAGTATGGAAAAACTCTATCTGCGTCCTCTCCTTCCCAGAAATAAACTGGATATCGTCTATCAGAAGTACCTCGACACTCCTGAACCTCCGCCTAAATCCATCCATGCGCTCAAAACGAATGGAGTTGACCAGTTCATTTGTGAACTCCTCAGAAGAGATATAACACAGCTTGTTGGGGTCAGAGACGGTCCTGTTTTTTACCATTCGGTGGCCGATGGCGTTCAATAGATGTGTCTTCCCCAACCCAACCCCGCCATAAATAAACAGGGGGTTATATCTTCTCCCTGGTGTGTCGGCTACTGCCTGTGATGCTGCATGGGCAAATTGGTTCCCCGCACCAGCCACAAAATTTTCAAAGGTATACCGGAGGTTGAACATGCGGCTGGCCAAATCTTCATCAACCGCCACTTTCTTTTCCGAAGCCCCTTTCAGGTAGGGAGGCTTCATCTTCTTTGTCTGTAGGGATACCAAAAAATCTTCACCAGTTAGGTCATAAAGAGCCGTTTTTATAGTATTTAAGTAATGCTCGGCGACCCAGTCACGGAAGAAGTTATTGGGCACCTCGAGGATGATCTCCTTCTCTAATAGGGACCCAACCTGAATGGGTTTAATCCATGTCTCAAAGCTGTTTATATTTATCTGTCCCTTGATGGCCTCTAAAACCTGTAGCCAGAAATCTTCCATGATTTATACCAAAGATTTTTAAGGGGGTCACAGTTTTTCATAAATGGATTTTTCGACATTTAATCCACAATTTGTGGATATCTTTTTAAGATAGATAGGAGAAGGGAAAAAATCTTGAAAGCCTGTTAACCCATTTTAAATTCCAAAGCCGAAGGCTTTTAAAGACCAAGATGTACAACAATTTCATATTTATCAAAAAAACAATTCTAGGTCAAGTCCTTTTTCTCTTTTTCCACGAGTTTTGCCAAACCCACCACCCTTGCCCCTTCCTCCAGGCCGATGAGCCTGACCCCTATGGTATTTCTCCCCCGCAGGGGGACGTCTTCCACCGAGAGTCTCAATACCTTACCTTTATCTGTAATCAAGATCACCTCGTCCTCCTCCACAACCTGCAGAATACCCACTACTGGTCCATTCTTCTCGGAGACCATGGTGTTGATCACCCCTTTCCCTCCCCGGTTTTGACACCTGTACTCTGATAAAGAGGTCCTTTTCCCGTAGCCCCCTTCGGTCACGCTGAGGATAAAGGCCCCCTCTTGGATGATTTCCAAGGCGACCAAGCGGTCATGCGGCCCGAGGTTGATCCCCCTAACCCCTCTGGCTCCTCTGCCCATCTCCCTAAGCTGAGTCTCCTTGAACCTAATCGCCTTTCCCATGCGCGTCCCCAAAAAGATCTCCCTCTTCTCCATAGAGAGCTTAGCAGCTACCAGACCATCCCCTTCCCCCAGGCGTAGGGCGATGATACCGTCGGAGCGCGGATGACTGAAGGCCTGCAGGGCGGTCTTTTTCAACATCCCTTTTTTGGTAGCCATGATGATGGATATTCCTGACTTGAACTCCTTAACCGGGAGGATGGCCGTTATCCTCTCCTGGGGAGAGAGGGTGATGAGGTTGACCAGGGCCTTACCCTTGGCTGAGGGGGCAGCCTGGGGTATTTGATGCACCTTCAACCAATAGACCTTACCTCTATCGGTAGAAAAGAGGATGTAATGGTGGGTGGAGGCGATAAAGATGTGTTCCACGAAGTCCTGATCCTTTACAGTGATACCCAACCTCCCCTTCCCACCTCGGCGTTGGCTGCGATAAAGTCCAGGCGACGTCCTCTTGATATAGCCGGTATGCGTTATGGTGACCACCATATCCTCCTCCAGGATGAGGTCTTCCAGACGAACTTCCCCCTCCTCCTCGATGATCTGTGTCTGACGGGGGTCACCGAACTCCTCTTGGATATCCCGTAGCCCCTTGACGATCACCTCCATCAAGAGCCCTTCATCGCCGAGGATCTGTCTAAGCCTAGCGATCTCCTTGCTCAGCCCTTCGAACTCTTCGGCGACCTTCTCTCGTTCCAAGCCAGTGAGGCGTTGCAGCCGCATGTCCAAGATGGCCTGAGCCTGAGCCTCGGTGAATGCGAATCTTTTAACCAGTGTTTCCTTCGCCCCAGCTGGTGTTTTTGAACCCTTGATCAGGGCGATAATGGCATCTATCTGGCCCAAGGCCTTCAGCAGCCCTTGCAGGATGTGGGCACGGGCCTCGGCCTCACGCAGTTCGTGGCGGGAGCGACGGGTGACTACCACCTTGCGATGTTCGATAAAATGGCCGATAAGTTCCTTTAAATTTAAAACGGAAGGCCTGTTGTCCACTATGGCCAGGAGGATGATCCCGAAGGAGACCTGCATCTGGGTGAGCTTATAGAGTTGGTTGAGTACCACCTCAGCCACCTCGTCCTTTTTGAGCTCCAATACTATCCTCATACCATCTCGATCGGACTCATCCCTTACTTCGGAGATCCCCTCGATGCGCTTCTCTTGCATCAACAGGGCGATTTTCTCCACTAGGCGGGCCTTGTTCACCTGATAGGGGATCTCAGTGATGATGATCCGATCACGCTCCCCCTTTTGCTTCTCCACCAAGGCCCGGGCCCGGAGATGGATGACCCCCTTACCCGTCTGATAGGCCGCCCTAATCCCCTCCTTCCCATAGATGATGGAACCGGTGGGGAAGTCGGGCCCAGGGATGAACTCCATCAACTCCTCGATGGTTATTCTCGGATCCTCTATCTGGGCCACGATGGCGTCGATGACCTCAACTAGGTTGTGGGGTGGTATATTCGTGGCCATCCCCACGGCGATGCCTGCTGAGCCATTGACTAGGAGGTTAGGGAAAGGGGCTGGCAGAAGCAGGGGTTCCTGAAGGGAATCGTCATAGTTGGGCCCAAAGTCTACCGTATCCTTATCGATGTCTGCCAGTAGTTCATGGGCCAAGCGGGTGAGCCTGACCTCTGTATACCTCATGGCAGCTGCAGAGTCCCCGTCCACTGAGCCGAAGTTGCCTTGCCCTTGCACAAGGGGGTAGCGTAGAGAAAAGTCCTGGGACATCCTGACGATGGTATCGTAGACCGCAGCGTCCCCATGGGGGTGGTATTTCCCGATAACGTCTCCCACCACCCGGGCCGATTTCTTGAAGGGTTTGTTCCAATGGTTTCCGAGTGTGTGCATGGCATAGAGGACTCGCCGGTGTACGGGCTTGAGTCCATCCCGCACATCCGGGAGGGCCCGCCCGATGATGACGCTCATGGCATAATCCATATAGGATTTGCGCATCTCATCTTCGATATTCACCGGCAAAGGCCTTTTGGCAGGAAGCATCACAACATACTCCATTGGTTAATTTTTTTATATTTTATCAGAAATTAGGCCCCTTATCAAGGAAAATGTTCATAGAAGCCCAAAATCATTTAGAACGGCTTATCAGTTTGCAGGGGGCTTTGGGGTTCACTCCCTTGACAAGGGGAGAGAGGAGGCTATAAGATGCCCATGAGGTGAAGGAAATGGTCGATTATGAGCGCCGCGATCTCGCCCCTTATGCCTCCTGCAGCCGCAGCTCCAAGGGCAGGAAGTATCCAGAGGAGTTCAAGGACGATCGGCCTGCCTTCGAGAGGGATCGGGATCGGATCATCCACTGCGCCGCCTTCAGGAGGCTGGAGTATAAGACCCAGGTCTTCGTCAACCACGAGGGAGATTATTACCGGACACGCCTCACCCACTCCTTGGAAGTGGCCCAGATCGCCAGGGGGATTGCGCGTAAGCTGAGGCTCAACGAGGAGCTCACCGAGGCCATCGCCTTGGCGCATGACCTGGGACATACCCCTTTCGGCCATGCGGGAGAAAGTGCCCTAAACGTCCTGATGTCCGATTACGGAGGCTTTGAGCACAACCTCCAGAGCCTGCGGGTAGTGGAGATGCTGGAGGAGAGATATCCCAATTTCCCTGGTCTGAACCTGACCTTTGAGACGAGGGAGGGATTGGCCAAGCATTCTTCCTATCACGATTCACCATCCGTTGACCTTTCCGAATACGAGATGAGCCTGGCCCCCACCTTGGAGGCCCAGATAATAAACTTGGCCGATGAGATTGCATACAACAATCACGATATAGATGACGGGTTGGAATCGAGCCTTATCCAGATGGAGGAGCTCATGGAAGTCCCTATATGGCAGGAGGTCTACCAGAGGGTGGAGAGAAAATATCCTCATGCTATACCAAAGGCGAAAAAATATACGGCCATAAGCCACCTCATCGGCCTTCTAATCCAGGACGTAGTGGCACAGACCCAAAAAGCAATAAAAGACAGCGGCATAGAGACACTAAAAGATGTAAGATGTATAAGGAGAAACTCGGTCAGTTATAGCCCTCAAGTCCAAAAGGATAGCGACCTCTTAAAGGCATTCCTATATAAAAGGCTATACCGTCACTGGCGGGTGGAGAGGATGAGGATAAAGGCAGAAAAGTTCATAACGGAGCTTTTCAATGCCTACATAGAAAACCCCACGTTACTTCCCGAGAAATACCAGGGGCGTATGGCTGAAGAGCCCGCACCCAAGGTGGTATGCGATTATATAGCCGGGATGACCGACCGGTTTGCACTGGGTGAGTACAAAAAACTCTTCGACCCTTATGAAAGGGTGTGAAGATGGTAGAGCTTTCCCCATTGATAAAGGCGATGCTTGATCCCGCCTTCTATCCCCATCGCCCTCCCAAGGTGGACCTTCTTCAGACACATATCTCTTACATATTCCTCACAGGAGAACTGGTCTATAAGGTCAAAAAACCTGTGGATTTCGGGTTCTTAGATTTCACCACCTTGGAGAAACGCCGCCATTTTTGTCAGGAGGAGCTCCGGCTGAACAGACGATTCTCTCCAGATGTCTACCTGGAGGTGGTCCCCATCTCCGTTGATGGTGACTCTTTCCGCCTGGGAGATGATTCAAAGGTGATAGAATACGCCCTCAAGATGAGGCGCATTAGCGAGGATCGCATGCTCTACCGGCTCCTGGAGGCAGGCAGGGTAACCTCTGACCATATGCAGCGCATCGGCAGCCACCTTGCCAGGGTGTATGCGGCCATCCAAAGCGATGAGAAATCCCGGGCCTTCGGCGGGCTGGATGTCATCTCCACCAACGTGAAGGAAAACTTCGAGCAGACCAGAAAGTATATCGGCGGCCCTATTTCAAAGGAGATATTCGAATCAATCGAATCGTGGAGTCTATCCTTTATGGAAGAAAATGCAGCACTGTTCGAACAGAGGGTGGTCCAGGGCTGCATCAAGGAATGCCACGGCGATCTGCATTTGCAGCACATCTGCATAGAAGGTGAGGGAATATACATCTTCGACTGCATTGAGTTCAACGAACGGTTTCGCTTCGGTGACGTGGCCTCAGACGTGGCATTCCTTTCCATGGATCTGGACCTAAACGGATATCCTGAGCTCGGCAGGATCTTTGTGGAGGCATATACCGAGGCCTCGGGTGATTCCACCCTGGCACGTGTCCTTCAGTTCTACAAGGTCTACCGGGCCTATGTGAGAGCCAAGGTCACCTCCTTCATGCTCGATGATGAGGGGCTCGACAAGAAGGTGAGGGATGATGCCTTTCAGAGAGCAAAACAATACTATGACCTGGCGCTCGAATATGTCAAAGGCAATATCTGAGAGGGGTCTTCGCCCCCTCTCTCTGGGGGCGCAGCCCCCTGAAGGTCGTCTCAGGAGTGGACAGGGTTTGTAGCCTTACTGAGAGCATAGAAGGGAAGGAAACCTAAAAGAAAACATGAAGATAGATCTTCACATACACTCGAAAGACGGCTCGGACGGGCGCTGGAGCCTGGAGGAAATCTTTGCAGAGGCAAAGAGAAGGCAGATCGATCTGATCTCGATCACCGACCACGATGCCATCCACGCTCAGGGACACGCCCTTGAGCTGGCCCAATCCTACGGCATCCAGTATCTCACTGGGGTGGAATTGAACGTGACGTTCTCCCATCCGGACTATAATAAAGCTAAACCCATCTCCCTGGATTTTCTCGGATATCAGTACGATATCCACAATCCTTCTTTGGTTGAGAAACTAAAGACCATCAGAGACTATAGGAAGAGGCGGGCAGAGAAGATCCTGGAGAACCTGAATCGCGAATTCGTCAAAGAAGGCCTACCGGAGTTTACCTCTGCGGACCTCGATGCGATCCAGGCCAGTGTTGACGGGGCCTTCGGCAGGCCCCACATCGCCAATTACATGATCAAAAAGGACATTGTGGCCACCAAACAGGAGGCATTTGGCCGATATCTGATCAAGTGCGATGTGCCCAAGATGCCATTGAGTTTGAAGGAGGCCTCTGAACTCATCCGTGGTGCAGGAGGAAGGATTCTGCTCGCCCACCCCAACGATCCGAACGGCACCTCTCTGGTGAATCTGAGCCCCTCGCTGAAGGAACAGCAACAGATTATTCAAGATGCCATGATGGACTATATCGACGGGGTTGAGTGCTGGCACTCCCGGCATGACAAAAAGACCGCGGAGGCATACCTGGCCTTTGCCCGGGAGATGGGGCTCATGGTCTCCGGAGGTTCCGACTGCCATCAGCAGCCCGTGCTCATGGGAGAGGTGGATGTACCGGATTATGTGGGGAAACAATTTGTGTTATAGAAGACCGCATAACCAAAATCTTAACACGGTTTTTAAAGGAGCTGCTATATGAGAGAATCATTTAAGGAATTTGTTAAGAAGGAAATTGTGGATGATGCTGTCCTGATCGCCTGCGGGCTTCCCGCCACCAACAAGACTGAGACCACGGAGGTCATCGCACGGCTAAAGGGCTATGAGATGTTGCGCACGGATCTCATTCGCCAAGAGGTGCTCAAGGGGGAGGACATCTTTGATGAAAAGGTGGCCTCGAATATGGATAAGCGAAAGATGGTCTATGAAAAGATGTTTTCCATGGCAGACGATCTCGCCTCCCAGGGCAAAGGGGTCATTCTGGATGCCACCTTCATCAGCCAGAAGCTCAGGATAAGGGCTGCGGAGGTGGCCTCGAAAAACAACAGGGCCTTTATTATCCAGCAGACCCAGTGTCCTGAAGACTATTCCCTCAACAAGATCTCAAAGAGGACAAAGGAGAATTATGAATCCAATGCCTTGACTCCACAGGCATATTTCAACAACAAGGAGAGATTTGAACCCGTCGACCTCAATGAGCTGAAGGGGCGCTTCCCAAACCTTTCCATCGTGCATCTTTTGGTTGACACAGCCTCGGATTCAGAAGACGAGTGGTATGTGATCGACAAGATCACCAGGTAACCAAAGGAGTATTTGCCGATCGTTGATATCTTTTGGATGGAGGTAAGTCATGTCCAGGTTTACAAAAATCATAGCCTGCTTCCTTCTGGTGTTGTTTATCGGTGGTCTTTTTCTCTCCTGTGCCCCACGACGGCGGCGTTGTCCACCGGGGTATCACTGGGTCCCGGGCCACTATGGACCCCGTGGGCACTGGATAGGGGGGCACTGCGCGCCGAATAGATAGGCCGATATCGAGTCCTGCAAGATCCGGAGAGGCCTGTTAACAAATCCTGAGGAGAGGCGTGTGTTGAGGGGGTGGCCTTTGCCCTTATTTTTATACCCTTAGCTCGATCACCTTCACCTTGTTCAGGTCCATGGTCCCCAGCCCTAGCCTCTCGGCCACTCTCAGGTAGGGCAGTATCATCTCGGTGGTGTAGGTCTCGTCGTGCTCCTCCATGATCCGCGAGCAGTAGGTGTCCAAGGCCACTATATCACCGCTCAGGATGAACCTGTTGACCCCCTTCTTGAGCTCTCCCTTCCCCCTGGTGGGGCCTCCTTTGATGAGGATGGTCCTGGCGTCCACGATGGAAAGTTCGGGGCGCACCGCATCGGCGAACTCGGCCAGAGCAGTCATGAAGTGGGTTTCATCCCGGAAAGGGGTCTTGGCCCTCTCACTAGCCCCTTTGATCCCCTTTCGGAAACCCTCTCCCCGGATGTGAGCATCCCAGCGCTGGGGCCCATAGATGGCACCAAAGTTGTTCTTCAGGGCGCAGGTCAGGAAGGAAGTATGGTGCCTCTTAAGGCAGGGCATGTTGACGATTACCTGGGCTTGATAAACCTTCTTGTGCACGATGATCTCCTGGTAAGCCCGCCACCCCTCCTTTCTGGTCTTCACATATTCCCGGCGGCGGCCCGCATCACCGTAGGTGACTGTAATCCCTCTTTCCTTTCCTTTGTGTATGAGGTCATAGAAGTCAAAGGTCTCCCGCTCGGTTCCTACCAGGTAGGTCCCCGGGGAGTCGAAGACCTCCACCCCTGAGGCCCCTGACTCCCGCAGGAGGTGGGTCATCAAAAAGATCATCTCCGGATCTGTGGTTATGGGGAAAGGCTGGGGGAAGACAAAGTTGGGCTTGATGAGGGCATCCTTTCCACCCCCCACCAGAGGCTTGAGGCCACCCAGGGCCTCCAATGCGGCGCGGAGCATCTGCTCCGGGGCCTTCCCCTGGACAGAGACCACCAGGGGCTTGTCCCCCTCCACAAAGGGGTTGGGGATCCCTGCTCGGGCATCTTGTGCCCCGGGGACCACTGCCTGGCTGAAGGGCAGGTGAGGGGGTAATCGTGGTGAAAGCTAGCAGTGGTCCCCCCGATAAAGGCCCCTGCCACCACCAACCCTAGCACGTCCATGTCGTAGTCAAAGGTGGTGGGAAGCCCTAGGTACGGCAAGAGGACCATGGTGATCAGGGGGAGGGTGCCTATCCCCAAGAGTCCACCCAGAAGGCCGACCAGGCCCCCGCCGATCCTCCAACCCAACCCGTTACGAGAGCAGAGGGTACCGAAAACCGCCCCCAGGAGGGGCCAGGCGAGCCAGACGGGATATCCTATCACCCTGCCTAGGTACCAGCCGACTAGGATAGTGCCACCCCCTATAAGTCCCCACCAGAACCACCTCCCCTTGGCAAGGTGAGGGACCTGGGAGACTATTCCCAGGAGGATCCCGGTGGTCAACCAGCCCCAGATCCATTGGTCAATCAATTCATAGACAATAATCCCGACCCCACCGGCTGCTGCCCCCAGAAAGATGGCTATAGCTACCCTCTTCATCACCTACCCCCTTTATGCGGTAGAGATTTTAAGACGTTTGTGACGATACGTGGGTCTTTCCCGTCGAAGACCAGGACCAAGAGATCCCCCACCAATTTGGCCCCTCCGTATCCCCTCCTGCTCTTTCCCCCAAAGACCCCATCTTTCAAGACGCCTTCTTTGATGACTTTAGATGAACAAAAGGCCTGGAAGGCCTCATCGGCCTGGGGACTACCCGGATAGCGCACCATGATGGCCCTGAGGGGTTGAGCCCCTGGCGTATATTTAAAGGTGATCCCCTCGGCGCCCTCCCCCAGGGAGAGGACGTTCTGGTGGGAGAGGAAATAGGCGTTGTTCAGGGCGATCATCCCGCGGAAATAGAGGAGGGAGTCCTGTATCATTCCTTGTTGGGGGAGGGAGATCAGAATATCGGGTCTGGCCCCTTCCTGGGGGATCTTTTGGGCGATGGTCTGCCCCAGGGCCAGGATAGTCTCCTTGAGCCCCTCGTTCTGGGAGAAGACCCTGACGAAGTAGCTCCCCTTCCAGAAGGTCAAAAGCCCCCTCTCATAGGTGGCGTCCTGTCCTATCAAGGGGTGCTCCCCCTGGGTGTCGAAGGTGTAGATCCCATAGGCATGGGCGGGGAGGTCCATCTGGTATATCTCCACCGTGGCTTCCCCGTGGGGGGTCTGATACCTCTGCACGCACGCCTGCTCAAAGTGGTATTCGTAAAAGAGCTCCGCCCCCCCATCCATGTAGTCGAAGAGCTTTGTTCCTTTATAGACCTGAGCTCAGCCTTCTTTCGTGACCCCCTGCACCTCGGTGGGAGAGGGGAGGAGCCCTTTCAAACCCACCTCCCCTCCTGTGCATCCCAGCATCAAGAGGAAAAGGAGAAGGGCCAAAAAAAGATTCTTCCTCAATTTCAGCCTCCAGCCCGCATTTTTACCATTGCTAACATACCCCCCCTTGGCAAGTCAAGCCTCACATCAACGTCCAAGGCTGAGCCGTTCCACTCTTCCAGGGAACCTTGGTCCACCTGAGCCTCTCCCCCCTGAGGATCTTTTTGCGGACGAAGCGACGTTGAATGAGGTTAAAAGGGAAGTAGATAGCTTTGTTGACCAAGGTGGGCGGATACTCCCACTGAAACCTCCTCAGGATGGAGGGATAGGAATAGTACTCCTGCCAGGCCCATTCCCACCCCTCCCGGAGCTCCTCCCTGGTCATCCCCCGGGGGTGGAAATGGGGGGCGTAGGCTTCCTGATCCTTTAATAACCACCACCTCTCATCGGTCAGCCTCCCTTCCTCATTTAGGCGTTCGTAGAGGGCGGTGCCGGGGTAGGGGGTGAGGATTGCGAAGACCACCGAGAAGAACTTGGCCTCTATGGCGAAGCGTACCGTCCGTCCAAAGATTTCTTTGTCATCGTGGTCGAAGCCGAACAGAAAGGAGGCCCAGATGGCGATGCCGTGCCGGTGCAGGTTGTGAATGATCCCCTGATATTCAGCAGGCCGGTTCTGATACTTTCTCGATAGTTTGATGTTTTCCTCGGAGATGGACTCAAAGCCGATGAGAAGCCCCACACAGCCGCTTTTCACCATGAGCTTGATCATTTCCTCATCCTCTAAGCCGGCCAGGGAGGCCTGGCCGATCCACCTCTTCCGCAGGGGGATGAGGGCCTCTAGTAGCTCTCTGGAGTAGCGGGGGTGGCCCACGATATTGTCATCGGCAAACATGATCACCTTGTGATGCAGGGAGCGGATCTCCTCTATTACATCCTCTAAGGGGCGGTAGCGAAAGGTCCCCCCGAAAAACCTCCTCACAGAGCAGAAGTCACACAGATAGGGGCAACCTCGGGTGGCCTGCAGGGAGTCAATGGGAAAGTAGTCCTTGGGGTTGTAGATGTCGCGGCGGGCCTGAGGGATCTGTTCCGGAGGGGTGAACCCCCCCTGCCGATAGATCCGCTCCAGTTTTCCCCTTTGGAAGTCCTCTATCAGGGAGGGCCAGCTCTCCTCTGCCTCCCCTACCACCACGGCATCGCAGTGCCCCAGGGCCTCTTCGGGCATGGCCGTGGGGTGGATTCCCCCCAGGACTACGGGAGTTCCCTGCTCGCGATAGGACCTGGCGATCTCGTAGGCCCTGGGGGCGGTCTTGGTAGAGCAGGTGATCCCCACTAGGTCCACGTCTTTCAGGTCGCCATCCAGGTCGATAGGGTTGACGAGGTCATCGGTGAAGGAGATCTCAACCTCGGGCGGGGTCAGGGCGGCCACCGTGGCGAGGGAGAGGTTGGGGATGGGGGCATTGTCCTCCACCGCCGGGGTGATGAGCTCCAATTTTATCCGCGCCTTCATCTTATCTCCTTATGTAATTGCCCTTGGCAGAATATTAACA
Source organism: Deltaproteobacteria bacterium (assembly GCA_019308925.1). Classification (NCBI taxonomy): domain Bacteria; kingdom Pseudomonadati; phylum Myxococcota; class Myxococcia; species Deltaproteobacteria bacterium. Next base: position 51,241 of record JAFDHG010000007.1, on the reverse strand, counting down.
AAGTTGGCCACAAAAAGCGAGGGATGTAGTTGTATATTGAATTTTAGACATTTGAGATAGTAAATCTTGACAGAAAAGATGGGGTAGGTATATAGGTGTATATGGGACTAGAGTTGGGATGGAACTATATACTGGAATCCCTTATCAAAACGGTGAGATCACCCCGCAAGAGGCCTGGGAACTCCTGCAGGAGTTCGGCGTCCCTCACCATATAATCGAACACAGCAAAAAGGTAGCCGAGGTGGCCTGCTTTCTGGGCCGTGAACTTAGAAAGGCGGGTTATACCTTGGAGCTTTCCTTGGTCGAGGCTGGGGCCTTTCTGCACGACGTTGCCAAGGCCCACAGCCTCAAAACGGGTGAGGATCACGCTCGCCTGGGAGGAGAGTGGCTCAGGGAGAGGGGGCTTTATAAGGTGGCCGATATAGTCTACTACCACGTCCACCTCCCTGACGAGGAGATGAGGATCTCCGAGATAGCGGTGGTCAACTATGCGGACAAGAGGGTGATGGAGACAACGCTGGTGAGCATTAAAGAGAGGTTCGAGTACATAATCAGGAAGTATGGAGTGGATGAAAGCAGGAAAGATCGCCTTAACTTTCTTTATGAAAGGATAAAAAAACTGGAACAAATCATCTTTGCCCCCCTTCCCTTCGGCCCCGAGGGGTTGTTGGGGAAGATGGCAATGGAGCAGGAGCTGTAGCAGCCGGTAAGGCCTACTTTTTTCCTGTAATGCCTCACTTATCAGGGGAGGAGGACCTCTTATCCCCTCGCTTCAGAGCTTTCGCGGCGACCCTAGGCGGGGCTTTCCCCTTCCTGCTCACCCTCGGTGGGTGCCCCACCGCTCCCAGCAACTTCGCTCGGGGACAAGAGGCCCTTTGAAACCCATCCCACCAAGACTGAGGTATTACTTTTTCCCCACCTTTCCCTTTGACAAAAAGGGGATCTTGTGGTTTTTTAGATGGATTGAATTCATACGAAGATTACCTCAAGGAAAGGGGAAGGCCTCTAGCACCTGGGCTATGAAAAAGGTAATAAGGATCGGTACCCGAGGGAGTAAGCTTGCCCTGCAGCAGACCGCATGGGTGCAGGGCAGGATCACCGCGAGGTATCCAGGGCTTCCCTGGGAGGTGGTCCGGATCCGGACCACCGGAGACAAGATCATGGATGTGCCGCTGGCCAAGGTGGGGGGGAAGGGGCTCTTTGTCAAAGAGATAGAGGAGGCCCTCCTGCGCGGGGAGATAGATCTGGCTGTGCACAGCATGAAGGACGTCCCCACCGAACTTCCTCCAGGTCTTCACCTTGGGGCCATCACCGAAAGGGAGGACCCCAGGGATGTGTTGGTCTCTAGGGAGGGGCGGGGACTGCAGGAGATCCCCCCTGGGGCCAGAATCGGGACCTCCTCCCTACGCAGAAAGGCTCAGCTTTTAGGGGTCAACCCAGATTGGGAAATAGTCCCCATGCGGGGAAACCTGGACACCAGGATCAGGAAGCTGGAGACTAAGGGGCTTGATGCCGTGATCCTGGCCGCTGCCGGGGTTTGCCGAATGGGGCTGGAACAGTGCATCACCGAATACCTTCCCTTCGAGGTGATGCTCCCGGCCGTCGGCCAGGGGGCCCTGGGGATTGAGTGCCGACAGGATGCCGAGGTCAACGAGTTGATCGCCTTTGTCCATCACCCCGAAAGCGCCATGGCTGTGAGGGGGGAGAGGGCCTTTCTGCGCCGGCTGAAAGGGGGGTGTCAGGTCCCCATCGCTGCCTACGGAGAGGTGCACGAGGGGGGGCTCCTGTTGCGGGGGATGGTGGCCCGTCTTGACGGCTCCCACCTTATACGCGCTGAGGCCCAGGGGGAGGACCCTGAGGAGGTGGGGAAGAGGTTGGCCGAGGATCTCTTGGCCCAGGGGGCAGAGGAGGTCCTGCGGGAGATATATCCAGCTTACGTTGAAAGTAAACCTTAGACATTTCCTCTCCCGATGTTGCCATCCACTTCGGTATTTTCATTGCCAGCAGCAAGGTAAACCCTCATGAGGGTTTAGGAGGAGTAGAACATGGCGAGCACGGTCTATTTCGCTGACCTTAGGGCCGAGGTCAAAAGAAATCTTCTGGACAAGGTGGGGGAGTTATTAGAGAGGGTGGAGCTCCCCAAGAGGATCAGGCCCAAGGGGACGGTGGCCATCAAGCTCCACTTCGGCGAGCGGGGAAACACCGCCTATATCAGGCCCATCTTCCTGCGCCGGATCGTCGAGCGGGTGAAGGAACTGGGGGGGAAGCCCTTTCTCACCGACACCAACACCCTCTATGGTGGCACCAGGTCCGATGCGGTCTCCCATCTCATAACGGCGGTGGAGAACGGCTTTTCCTTCTCTGTGGTGATGGCCCCGATCATTATTGCAGACGGCCTGAGGGGTAACGCCTCTGTTCGGGTACCAATAGAGGGGAAGACCTACCATGAAGTGAGCATCGCCCATGAGATCTACTTTGCTGATTCTCTGCTTGTGGCGACGCACTTTAAAGGTCACGAACTCACCGGCTTTGGTGGGGCTATAAAAAACGTGGGTATGGGGTGTGCCAGCCGGAAGGGGAAGCTGAGCCAGCACTCCACCGTAGCACCGAAGGTGAAGAGGAAAGCGTGTGTTGGCTGTGGAACCTGCGTCGAGTGGTGTGCGCATGGGGCCATCGAGATAAAGGACGAGAAGGCCTTTATCGACCCTGATAGGTGTGTGGGGTGTGGAGAGTGTTATGTGATCTGCCCGCAGGGGGCCATCAAGATCCAGTGGGATGAGGTTGCTCCGGAATTCCAGCGCAAGATGGTGGAGTATGCGGCGGGGGCGTTGAAAAATAAAGGGGAGAGGGTGGCGTTTGTGAGCTTTGTCACCCAGGTAAGCCCGTACTGCGACTGCTACGGACACAGCGATGCCCCCATCGTGGGGGATGTGGGGATCCTCGCCTCAGATGACCCGGTGGCCATTGACCAGGCCTCTGTCGATTTGGTAAGGGCGCAACCGGGCAACCCGCACTCACCGTATACGACAGGGCTCCCCCCCGGGGAGGACAAGTTCCGGGCGGTACATCGGGAGGTAGACTGGGAGGTCCAGTTGGCATATGGTGAGGAGATGGGGCTGGGCAGTAGGGGGTATGAGCTGGTGAGGATATGAAGGGTCTCTGGCCTGAGGGGACCATAAGAGCGGTATCTTAGCCCTCCTCTGCTAAGCAGTACTTCAAGCTGGCTTTAAGGGCCTCTTCGTTGAGATGGCGACCGATGAAAACCAGTGTATTGGGCCCGGGATGGGGTTTGGGCGGGGTTTCAAATTCATAGCGGCCGGCAACATATTGTAGCAATTGGGTTTTTTCCAAACCCTCTATATTAACAAATCCTTTCAATCGATAGACAGAGTCAGACAGATTATCCAATAGCTGAATTAATTTGACTTCCTTAAAGCGACCTTCCAGCACTACGGTGACGGTCTCGATGTTTTGTGAGTCAAGGGCCAAACTGGGGCGTTCGGCCAAATGACGCTCAGACAGGGGCATTTTTTTCCTATCCGAAGGCTGTCCTGGATGAGGTGTATCAATGTCGTCTTGGGTGCAGAGCAAAAGCCCTGGAGGAATTTGGGCATTGACAGTATGAACAATGGTCGCCCGTGGATTGATCCTCTCAAGCGTCGGCTGTGCCCAGGCAAGGGTTTGATCGTCCATCAGGTCGCATTTATTCAAAAGGACTAAGTCTGAGGCCTCAATCTGTGCTGTAGCCACAGGGTATTCCTTTAGTATCCGTTCAAGGTTGGCCCCATCCACGACTGTGACCATAGAGTCAAAGCGCACAAAGGGCTTGAGTTGAGGCAGTTCCGCCAGGATATTGTGGGGATCGGCAACTCCGGTTGTCTCCACAATGATCAAGTCTGGTTCATACTCGATACAGATCTTGCGGATGGCCCTTCGAAACTCCCCGAGAAGGGTGCAGCAGACACAACCCTCCTCTAATTCAGTAACAGCGATTGCTCCATCTGTGGATTCGCCGTCCACGTTAATTTGCCCCACCTCGTTTTGGATTATGGCTACGAATTCGTTGCGCATCCCGGAGTAATGTTCGACAACCTGGTTGAGCAGTGTGGTCTTGCCGCTCCCCAAAAAGCCAGTAATAAACAATAGAGGGGGTCGGTAGTCTAATCCTAAGGCCTTGACCCCCTTCAGTTTAAGCGTTTCCTCCCAAGAGGGGGCTTCCCACCAGAGAGGGTTCCCCTTTGCGGGATCTGGCTGTTGTGATGTTATAGACCAGATCACTCTTGAGGGAGGGGGAGAGGGAGAAGAGGCCTCTGCGGGGAAGAAGCTCTTCACCAAGTCGAGTCGAGGATCATCTGTTCCCTCTCCCAGTTCAGGGCCGAACCCAACGGAGAGACACCGTTCTTCGATATCCGGGTTGTGTTTAATTGTGTATTGATTTTCGCCAGTGATCTCGAAGACCTGGGCTGGACGCCCCTTTAAGGTCACAAAGACTGGAGGCTGCTTGAGGTGGTACGCAGCAGTAAGAACGATTTTGTCAAAAAAGGGCCACGATAGAGTATAGGCTGGGACATCGCGGTCCATCCCCCCGGCGGGAATAGCCTCAACCATAGTACCATCATCTTGAGGCAAACTGAGCCCATCTTTGAGGATCTCGCGCCATTTTTCAGGCGCCCAAAGAGAAAGAAAGAGGTTGTTCTCCTCAGCGTCGATAGACAGAATCAACCTTCCCACGATGAATTGAGCATCGAGAGGATCAATCCCTGGTGGTCTCTCACGGAGTAAGCCTTCGAATGATGGGTCTTGACGGAGGATATTTTCGTGTATGGAGAAACAATCTAAGATATCCTCATCCGCAGCAGGAAAGTATTGGATATAGAAGATCCCGTGATTCCAGGTGGGATCTTCCTTCTCACATCCCCCGTACTGGAGGCCGTAGATGCCCTTCTGCCCCTTTACCCTGATGGTCCAGCCTCTTGAGGAGGTCTCACTATAGGCAATACCGATCCAGCCGATCAGTTCCTTGATGCGGGGTTCATAGAAGAGTCTGATAAAAAAATTTTCAATTAGATCCGGAAATCCCAAATCAGGTTGGGTTACGATCCCCGAAGGCTGTAGATCTTTAAGCGTTGCCACGACAGATCATTCTCCTTAAACATATTATATCATAACCGCTTAGGTATAGCAAACAAGGCGAGGGGTAATCACTGCTATATTTTTTTCAAAAAGTGCTTGACAAAGAAAAACAGATGAAATAGGTTGTCCAAAACACACAAAACGAACAGATAACAGTTATGGGGATAAAGAAGAGCTTTACAACAGGTGCAGTGGCCAAATTATGTCACCATTCACGGGAGACAGTAAAACGATGGCTCCAACAGGATAAACTTAAGGGGTATAGGATTGGTAAAACGGGCCATTGGCGAATTTTACCCAAAGATCTGGTCGCATTCTTAAGGAAAAATAGAATTCCATTTCCAGACCCGCAAGAAACAGGTGTGGACTTAAGCGTCTACGACCATACCGACGAGACCACAGCATTTTGCTGGGAATTCTATGGCACAACAATAGATACTCACGTCCGCCCTGGCCTAAGTTGTGAGCAGTGTCTCGTATACAAAACTAAGGCCCTAAACTGTTATGCCCTCAGGGAGGAGGTGGGGCATCAGAAAATTAATTGTACAGTTCCATGCGAAGAGTGCGATTATTTCCGGTTTAACAGGAAGCGATTGTTGGCCGCTTGATCGTGAGGTAGATGAAGTTTGTTTATGTGGAGACAGAACAGTGTAAGTCCTGTGGAGAATATGGATGGCCATTGATAAGAGCAGAAGAGATTTTCTAACCAGAGATGTTTTTTCCAAGGCTGCTCGGTTTCTCAACGAAATGATGGATTCGTATAAAGAGGGAGATTCTCTGAAAGAAGAGGATGATTACTTTAAGTCCTTTGAAAGTTGTTATCCGCTGCTCTCCGAGTCTGGTGAGCTCCTCATAGAGGAGGCGATGAAGATGGGGATTGAGGTTGAGGGCAAGAGCAAGCTGGAGATCGCCAGGGAGGTCTTTAAACCCGAGCAACGGGTGAAGAAAAGATCAAGGGAAAGGAGGTGAGACTAGTTAGTTCCCAATGAGGGGGTTTTTAAATGTTAGTATGTATCTCAAATTAAGGAGGGTGCAATATGGCTAAGGCAAAAGAGATATTTGGAGAGGATTATCTGGAGGAGCGGAAATTGGTTCCCAGGTGGCCAGCACCATGGCCGCAGATTGCAAATACCGTTTTCTTGTTAGTGGTGTTCTATATTACTTGGTGGATCTTCCAGGACCCCAGAGGTTGGCTCAGGATGTATACCCCTTATGTTGGCTACATGTACACCAGGTGGATACTTATCGTTCTGATCTGGCAGGTCTACATCATGCACTACTGGCCCTTCAGGCGTCGGCAGATTGAGAACTGGAACCCGGTGTTGAAGGGGATTGTGATGACGGCCCTAATGTTCGTGATATTGATGGTATTGATAAAAGGATTCTTTGAAGGGATCTTGGGGAACTTTGCCATGGCCTATTTCAATCCGGCCCAGTCCACTAAGATACCCGGAATCACGGACTTCTTTGCCATCGAGTATGCGGCATTGGCCTGTCTGATGTTTGCGGCCCTCGCTTCCTGGTTGAGCCCTGCCTGGCCGGTATCGTTCAGCAATATGTGGCCTTGGCAAGACCTTAGGCAACCTGCCAAGGGGGTTACCGTGCTCATCTTCACCTTCTTCCTGTGCACCATCATCTACTTATGCACCATGCATTCGCATATGGGCATCCTTTCCTATCCTTGGCAGTATTTTTGCGCCATATGCCCGCCCTATTGGGAGAAATTTGCCAATACGGTAAGTGGAAACTTCCATGTGGCCTGGATTATGTGCTGTACCATATCGGTGTGGTTGACAGAAACTATCTGGGAGCGCTACCCCTACAGACTTATTAAGAGGCCTGTCCTGCGAGGGTTTTCTTCCTTCTTTGGGATCATCGCTGTTGCCTTCTGCTTCTTTTTCTTCCTCTACTTTGCCCAGGAATTGTGGTGGGGTGAGGCCATCCGCGGCACACGCAGGCTCTTTGCCCCTGATTGGCGCTGGCTGCATGTAGGAGAGACCATGGTCTTCTTCTTGCTCCCGGCCCTGTTTCTTACCTTCTACTGTGGTAACTGGCCCAATAGATTCAGCACGCCTGTCAACTGGGTGATCCGTACCCTCGTCGCCATCTTCGGCGGGATGGCAGTGTACTGGATCTACTACAATATCAGCCACCTGACCCTGGGGACTCAGAAGGGCTACTCCCATCCGCAGCAGTTTCCTATGATCCCGACTATCTGGTTGATCAACTTGATGCTGATTAATCACTGGTTCATGGACAACTGGCCAGGATGGAAAAAGGTAAAAAAATAAAACCTTTGAGGAGGAGGATAGAAGATGTTTAAAGCAGGGTTTGTCATAGGGATAGTCTTGGGAGTGGTAATTTATTTCGTCACCGTATGGCTGCTCCCGGTCTTGGGAAAGCTAACATGGCTTTACACCTAGAAAAATCTAAAACTTGCTGTCCTGCGCAGGGGTTTTTGCCCCTAGTGATGGGACAGTGAAGGAGGTGAAGACGATGGCAAAAAAGCAAGAAGGCGTTAGTCGGCGGGATTTTATCAAAGGCTTGGCCGCCGGAGGTGCGGTAGGGGCCATCGGAGCGATGGGTGTCTACTCCTATTCTCCATGGCGCAAGCGCCACTTTCCCGCTGTAAAGAGGGGAACCGCTGATATTGGAGAATGCAAGAGCATCAAGATCACCAATATTAGCGAAACGAGCTGGTTCGATAACGATAACCTGATGGGTGATATCAAGGGCGCAGGTGGTCTGCTCGTCAACCAGTATACCTATAATTGGCCCCCCTTTGCTGAGAAAAATGGCAAGCTTGGCAAGGGTTCCTACGAAAAGGGGATGAAAGAGATCAAGCAGTATCTTCCTGATAAGCTGGAGAAGGCCTGGGAATTTCAGATGGAGAATGCGGTGCATCCGGAGAATGCAGGCGGGTATGCTTGCCTGATCGATGTGGAATTCCTTGATGGGAGCCGTAAAAAGCTACTCCTGGATTCTGGATGGTCGTATGCATGGACCGAGGAGTGTTTTAAGCGGGAAGGTATCGATAGGATGCTGGCGAATAGGGAGATTGAGTGTCTGTTCATCTCCCATGAGCACTTTGACCACTTCTGGGGCCTGCCAGTAACCATGAAATACGATCCGACAATAACGATGTATTGTGCTGATGGGTTCTACCCGGAAGGGCGCCAGTACGTCAAGGACAGCGGACACCGGGGCAAGGTTAATTACCTCAAGGCCGGATTGCACCCCTTCATGCCTGGTGTTGCGATGTATGTGTTCGCCATACCGATCATCTGTCGTGTCTATGGTGAGCTATCCCTGTACTTCAATGTCAAAGATGCTGGGTTGGTTTCTGTGACCGGATGTTGCCACCAGAGCATCATCCAATTCGCCGAGACCGCGTATCGGGAGATCAAGTATGAGAAGCTCCACGGTGTCTATGGCGGTCTGCACATCTCACCGTTTGAGGACTGGGATCCAAAATATGACGACCTGGTCATCTCATTGGGGAAATACGGCTTTGAGAAGGTGGGATGTAATCACTGCACCGGGATCGTTACGGCCAAGAAGTTTATCGATGCTGGATACCCGGTGGTGAGGGGTACGGCCCGGTACCGTTCTAAGGATACGGCCTACCTCGGCAACGGCGACACCATTGAGTTTAAGGCTGGGTAAGGACTGAGACGGGCTGGGACGCTTCGAGACGTTCCAACCCGTCTGCAACAGAGGTTCACAACACAGTTTTTGTTGGGGCATTTGAGCTTACTGCAGGGGTGAATCTTGCGCCTGTTTTTCAGCAAAGCCTGTGTCTAAAATCTACGTGCAAGGGTTGGAGTAACAAAATTGTCATCTCCAACCCTTTTTTGTTTCAAGCCGTTGAAGAGGAGGTGATAGCTATCAAGAGAATCTTTAAGATGTAAGGAGATTTGTTTTAAGGACATAGTAGAAGGGAGGTGATAATGGCAGAGTTAATTTTATTGTTTGTCGCCATGGTGAGGGGGCTAGTTTAAAAACGCGGCAACAGATAAGGAGGGGGAAAATGAAGAGGTTCATTACGTATTTTATTGTGTTAATGGTGGCCTTTGTCTATCTCTCAGGCTGTGCTGCCCTTCGTCCAGCAAAAGAGATCAGCATTGTCCAGAAGGAATACATGGTCAAGACACCGCAGGGGTTGGATATCTATGTAGTAGGGAAAAAGGCAGCCAAGGGCGTTCCCTCAAACGTAGTGCTCATGGTTCCGTGGGTCAAGAGTGGGGCCACACTGTATAACCTGCCTGTCGAAGGCTATAATTTAATGGACTACCTCGTCAAGAAGGGCTTTGCCGTCTATGCAGTAGACCATAGGAGTTACGGCAAGAGCACAAAAACAAAAGGACCAGACGTCGTCGCAGAGAACTGTTCAGAGGATATGAAAGCAGTTGCTGATTTTATTGAGTCCAAAGAAAACGTTGACAAGGTTGATGTGGTTGGCCTCTCTTTCGGAACGGTGATTTCACTAGCACTTGCTGCAAAGTATCCAGAAGAAGTAGAACGTATGGTATTAATGGGGTTGCCCTACAAAACGGTTAATAAGAAGGTGAAAAAGGGGGTTGCCAAGTTGAGTCATATGGCCGAAACAGGGAAAAATTTCGTTCCCTCAAATCCTGTGTCAGCCAAAGGTATTTGGTATAAATATGATGAAAAAGTTCTGAATAAATTTGTTGAAATTGTCCAGAAGCGAACTCCCAAAATACCTACTGGTCCTTTCATAGACGCCCAATATTGTCCCCACGCAAAATATGTACCAATGCTTAAATGTCCTACGCTTTTCATGTATGGCGAACATGAAGTGTTTGTCGATTTAGAAGATGCAATGAATTGCTTCAAAGACTGTAAGGTCGAGAAGAAGGCCTATATGCTGATTGGCAACGCCTCTCATGGGCTGGTCTTGGAAAAATCTCACGATATGGTGTTCCGGACGATCTATGGTTGGCTTTCCGAATAGCAGGAATGGATCGAGGGTGGAGATTGCAACATCTCCACCCTCAACGTAACCTGGGAAAAGAGTAACAATTACCTCAACAAAGGAGAAGAAACCCTAATTTTTCAAAACACCACCTAATCTCCATTGCCCACATATAGATTCTGAACAGCGCCATATCTCACCGACTCTTTTATCATCGATAATCACACCTCTACATATAGCATCCTTTGGGAGGGGGGCAGGATTGACGGTTACTTCTAGGAAAACCTCTTAAAGAGAACGGATACGTTGGCTCCACCATTGGCAAAGCCGTTGAGGAGGGCAGATTCAATCTTTTTCCTCCTGGCCCCCTGGACCGTATAATCCAGGTCGCACTCTGGGTCGGGTTCTCGGTAGTTGATGGTTGGGGGAACGACCCCTTCCTTAATGCCCAGAACCGCGGCACATCCCCTTATACCCCCTGAGGCGTCAAATTCTCCGGTCATCGACTTGATGGCACTGATGGATATCCCCCTTGCCTTTTTTCCAAATACTTCCCTGATGGCCTTAGTTTCAGCTCGATCCAGGGCCTGGGTGGAATTGGCAGCAGCGCAGATGTAATCCACTTGCGGGAGATCTGCCACTGCCTGCGAGATCGCCCTGGCCATGGAACGGCCGTCACTGTCATAGCTCAAGATACCGTAGTTACCCCCGGTCATCCCATATCCCACTATCTCTGCATAGATAGTGGCGCCACGTCGATGTGCATGTTCGAGGGTCTCCATGACCATAATGCCGCTTCCCTCTCCTAGTACGATCCCGTTTCTGGTGCGATCAAAGGGCCTCATCCCCTCCGGATACTTAGACCTTTGGGGGGAGAGACCCCCCAAAGTGGCGTATACATTATAAAGGGGTTCGCTGATCTCATCTGCTCCACCGGCGAAGATCACCTCTGCCTTACCACGGCGCAAGGCCTCGAAGGCGTGGACGATGGCGCTCTCAGCTGAGGCCTCTTTTTGGGAAAAGGTGGAATTGATCCCCTTGATCGCAAACTCGATAGAGGCATGGCTGCAGATGGCGTTGGGGACTGAGGTCTGAAACAGCAGGGGGGCTACCTCATTAGGGCCGTCCCGCACCAGGTCCCGGAAGAAGAGGTCCACCGTTTTAGAACTACCCAGCCCGGTTCCGATCATGATCCCCACCCTCTCAGGGGCTTCCTCCTCTATCAGCAGGTCCGCATCTTCCATGGCGAGCTTCACCGAGGCCACCGCCATCCTGCTGATGCGGTCCATACGGCGAAGGTTGCCCGCCTTTATATATTTCTTGTAATCTGGGTCCTCCACCTGTCCGCCCAGCCCGCAGCGGAGGTGACCCACTTCAAAACTCTGGATGGGTCTGATGCCGGATTGTCCCTCCACACAACCCTGCCAGAACTCCTCCCTGCCGATCCCGATGGGGCTGATGACCCCTATCCCTGTAATTACAACCCGTTTCATTGCTTCCCAGCATACAAATTTTATGATAGGTATGCAACCTTAAAAACCTTTGCAGGGACCCCATAATTAGGCTAAAATGGTGCTCAAAAGGAGGGAAAGATGCCCCTAGTAGGATTAAAGGTAAGTCTTTTGGAGATGAGTGAGGACCCCCTCTCTTTGCTCTATGTGGCCTATCGCCAGTGTTACTCTTCCCGCTGGGCAGGGGATATGTGGGAGGAGGATATAAGCGAGGGGCGCAAGGCCACCTTTATCAGGGAGATGATGGTTTCTGGCCACGATAGCCCCCTGGAACATGTAAAGTTCACCTTTGCCATCGAAGGGATCTCCAGGGCCTTGACCCATCAGCTGGTGAGATACAGGATAGCCTCTTACTCCCAGCAGAGCCAAAGGTATGTGGACATGGAGCGATTTAACTACATTGTTCCACCCTCTATCGCAGAGGATGAGGTCCTTCGAAAAGAGTTCTTGCGGCTCATGGACGATATCCAACGGGGTTATCTGACCCTGGTGGCTGGGTTTAAGGAGAAGGGGATCGTAGGGGAAAAGGCCTATGAAGATGCGAGATTCGTCCTCCCCCAGGCCGTGGAAACCAAGATCGTGGTCACCATGAACTGCAGGGAATTATTACATTTCTTTGCCCAGAGGTGCTGCCAGCGGGCACAGTGGGAGATACGGGCATTGGCGAACAAGATGTTGGAGATATGCCGCAAGGAGTTGCCCCCTGTATTTGAGAATGGAGGTGCGAAGTGCGAGCGTCTGGGGTATTGCCCAGAGGGAAAGTTCAGCTGCGGTAGATTCCCTCTCAAGGAGGAGGTCATCGGTAAAGAGGTGTAATAAACGTAATATATGAGTCAAAAGCTAACCGCTCGTTCTCTTTTTAATTCGCTGATAAACATCTTTTCGATTAATAATACCCAGAATAAGAATATCATCAGCGGATATTTTATAAACAATTCGATATTCTCCTACCCTCAATTTCCAGTACCCTTTAAGTGTTTTTCGTAATGGTTTACCATAAAGCTCTGGTCTAGTTGCGAGGCGTTCTTCAATAGCTCTTTTTATCATAGCCCTGTTCTTCTTGTCGATCTTTGGTAGATCGACTTTTTTAACATCACGATGGTAAAGAGTTCTGAAAGCCATCGCCTTTTTTCAGAAGTAGAGCTCTAAGACCAGACCTCTTCATGTGTAAGGGCCGCAGATTCATCCCATGATTCCTCTCTTTCTTCAGCAAAAGCGGCCAGGTAAAGGTCTTCCTGTAGCTCAAGGGCCTCTTTTAGGAGGTTTCTCACCTCTGTAGATAGGGATACGCCATCCTTTTCAGCTAGAAATCTAACGTCTTGGTAGATATGCTCGTCAAGTACCACATTGATACGAGGATTTTTTGAAGGCATATTGTTTTCCTCCTTCAGTAGTTTTCTAAGTGTAACACAAGTGATGCACCACGTCAATGTGAAATTTGCAATAGATGAAAAGGAAAGGTGTTGCGGCTCTTAAGTGAAAAAGGGAAAGCCTCTATCCTCTAAAGATATGGACCGCTGATCTTACGGAATTCCGTCGGCCTGGGGTGTTTGGCCAAGTCCATGATAGGAGAGGGGTTTATTTTTTCTTGGCCACAGCCTTATGTTTTTCGTAACCAAATCGTTCATCCCTTGTGAAGGTACCCTCTTTTAATTTAATTCCAAACCCCTTCTCCAGGGCGCCCAAGATTGCCTCTCGAAATTCCTCGTCGGTGGGCCGCCTCCCCAACTCCTCCTGGATCGAGGTCAAGGGCTCTAAGACCTTGTCCTTTACCTCTGGTGGAACCCAGATGACGGAAAAGAAGTCCGAGGGGTCAAAAGGGGCAAGGAAACAGATGATATTTAAGATATATAAGCCTTCGATTTCGGAGAAATAAAAACCCGCCAGCTTCCTTCCCCCTATCCGCAGGCTTCCCCTGTGCTTATACCATATCTCTTTCAATCCCAACTCCCACAACCCCTGTACTAAGGCATCCCCTATCTTCCTATAGGCATCATCTAGGTCCTTGAAGATACCCTTGGATAACACCCCCTGGAGGAAGAGCGTGGATTCAGGATCGGCAAAGGTCAGGTTGCGCTCCCCGGTAGTGATGATGTATTGCAAATGGGGAAGTTCTGGTCGGATCTCATTGATAAGGGGGACTGCGCTGTTAAGGGTGATGATAGCCTTGGCCGCGCAATCTTTAAGAATGTAAAGTATCTCACCACCTTTGTGCATTGTATTAAAGGGGACCGCTATTGCGCCCAGCTTCTGGCATGCAAAGAAAGAATAGACAAACTCCGGTGTATTGGGGAGCATGAGGGCCACCCTGTCCCCTCCCTCTATACCGAGACCCTTCAGGCCATTTGCAAGCCGATTTACGTTCTTGTTGAGCTCCTCAAAGCTTATGGCCTTTCCCTCATAGAGGAGGGCGGCCTTTTTGGGATACTCCTTGGCCCTTTCCTCTAGAAGTCTTCCTAAATTCATCCCCTCTCTATGACCCTCATGTCTTTATATCCCTGCCGCAGCTCCCTTCTCACTACCTTGCCGGTGGCACTCTTAGGCAGGCCTTCCGTAAACTCTATCTCATCAGGCACCTTATAGGGGGCCAGTTTCATCCTGCAGTATCCGATGATCTCCGCAGGGGTTATCTCCTCCCCCTCAACAGGGACTATAAAGCCCTTTATGGCCTCCTCCCTCCCCTCCTTTTCCTTCTGGCCCACTACGGCTGCCTCCTTCACCTTAGGATGGGAGCACAAGAGCTCCTCTATCTCCGCCGGGGAGATGTTGAATCCTGCTTTTATGATGATATCCTTCTTTCTCTCGGTGATATAGAGGTATCCCTCCTCGTCTTGATATCCTATATCGCCTGTGCACAACCACCCATCTCTCAAGACCTCTTGGGTCTCCTCCGGGAGGTTATAATACCCATTCATCACCACCTTGCCCTTTACGAGGACCTCCCCTGCCTTGTGAGGAGACAACGCATTCCCCTGGTCATCCCCTATCTTTATCTGCACGCCCTTAACTGATATACCCACAGATCCTGGTTTTGTCTTTTCCCGAGGGTTTACTGCCACGGCGGCCGTGGTCTCGGTAAGACCATACCCCTCGGTGATATCGACCCCGAAGGCCTCCTTGAAGGCCTGGATAACATTTACGGGCAAGGGAGCAGCCCCAGATATGCAGTATTTTAGAGAGGGCTGGGCGAAGGACCTCTTCTTGGCGGCAAGCAAGAGGTGATGGTATTGAGTGGGGATGGCGATGAGGATGGAGACCTTTTCCTTACCCATCCGCTTCAGGAACTGGCGTGGGGAGTATTGGGGGAATAAGACCGAGCCGCACCCTCGAAAGAGGGAGACCACCAGACCTATGGCCAGACCATAGATATGGAAAAAGGGGACCAAGGTGGCGAATCTATCCCCCTCAGTGGTGGTTATGATCTCTGAGGTCGCCTCGCACTCGGCCAGGAAGTTGCCGTGGGTGAGCATTACCCCCTTGGGATTTCCCGTAGTGCCAGAGGTATAGATGAGGGCTGCGGTCTCATCAGGTGGGTTATCCACTGGGGTGAACTTGTCCTTTGCCTTAAGCATCAGCTCCTGAAGAGAGATCGTCTCTGCCGGGCGCATACCCCCACGCCCTCCTCTGGGCTGCACGGCGATCTCTATTTCCTCGCTTTCTGCTTCCTCCCTGTCTACCACCACCTCCGCACCAGCTAAAATTCCTTTTTTCTTAACCCGTTGAATGATTATCGTCTCCGGTATGGGTTTTGAGGTGAGGATATAGCGCCCCGCTATTCTGGCCTCAGCCACGGCCGCTGGCAGGGCCAGCAGGTCTGCTACCTCTCCCTCGCTATTATTGATCAGCCTCCATTCCATCAGGCCTTTTCCTTTAAGAATTCCTCCACCTCATCGAAGAATATCCTCTCGACTTGGTCCGAGGGTTTAGGGGTCAAGAGGCTGACTACTATGTAGATGAGGGTGTTGATAATAAAGGAGAGGATTATGGCATCCGTGAAATGGCAGATAAACCCTACAATCAAAAGGGCCGTTCCTGCAAGGACCCCTGCGATAGCCCCCTGTTTTGTACCCCTTTTCCAGAGGATCCCACCCGCAAGGCACGGTGCCCACTGGGCAAACCCGGGCACGGCCACGTGCGTGAGATAGAGGGCCAGGGCCATGGGGTTCCAGACGGCTATCCCCAAGGATAAGATGATCAGACCTATGACCGCGAACTTTGTCCAGGTGATGAGTTGTTTATCAGTGGCATCGGGCTTAAAGAATCCGTGGATCAGATCCCTGGAGACCAGGATAGCCGATGTCATTAGCTGTATAGCGGCGGTAGAGAGGGCAGCAGCGACGACCCCCATGAGGGCAAAGGCTGAGAACCAGCCGGGGAGATATTTGGTGATGATCACCTGAACAATATTGTCCGCCGCCTTGCCACTAGCCACAGGGACCAGGGTCCCATCCATGTGGCTTATGGCAGGGGCCACGAGAGAACCCCAAAGGAAGGGGATGGTGTAAAAGCCTATCCCTCCAGCCGCTATACCCAATAGGGGAAGCCATTTAAAAATGGACTTGTCCCTCACGGTTAAGGCTCCCATTACGATATGGGGCCAGGAAAAGGCCATAAATCCAGTGATGAATACGCCCACGATAACCGGATGGGTAAAGAGGGGTTCACCCACCACCTTTGGTCCTGGGGCGTAGAGGAGTTTTGGCCCCTTGGCGGCGAGGATCTGGACGGCTTGAGGAAGGCCGTGGGGGAAAACTATATGTATTATCCATAAGAGGGAACCCAAAAAGGTAGTAGTATAGATGATGCCGAGAAGGATATTGGTCCAGGCGGTCATCCTCATCCCCCCCAAGAGGATGATGAAGATCAAGAGGATTGTCGTATAGATGATCCCTATTGCCGGATGAAATCCTGCAAAGGCCTTAAACCCCAATCCCACACCCAAGGACTCCAGACCGATATAGGGGATGATGGAGGCGAGCAGGACAAGGGCCAGGACGAAGCGCAGGGTATTTGATTCATATCTTTTGGAAAGGATCTCTACAGGGGAGAGGAAGTGGTTGAGCTTGGCCACCGCCCACAACCTGGGCCCCAAAAACATATAGAGCGATACAAACCCCACCACACACCCCCACACAAAGTAGACAAAGGAGGGGCCATGGCGATATAAAAATCCGGGATATCCGTAGAAGGTCCAGGCGCTTGATATGCCAAAGAGGGTGAGGAAGAACATCACTATGATCCCGATCCCCCTGCCGGCCAGCATGTAGTCTTCCGCGGTCTTGGCGGAGATCCTGTAGCCGTAGACAGCCATCCAGAGGACCGCGATCCCGAACAGACCCAAGATAACTATGGACATGGCGCCTCCTTTTAATCTCTGAAGGGCCAGTATCTAAAGAAATAGATGAGATAGGCAACGAGCCAAACGAGGACGAAGATAATACCAGCGAGAAAGGGTGGGGGCAACCAGCCGAAGAAGATATGGGGCTCAAAGAAATACCTGGGGACCCAGAGCATAGCTATTATTGATAGCAACAGGATAGTGAGAAAGATCCGGCCTGAGTTATGTTTGAATATCTCCCTCATATTCCATTCCCTTTTTGAGCCCTTATTAAACAGTGGTTATATATTTTTGTCAAGGAGGAGTTGGGTGGGAAATCATGAAATTTGCTCCCTCGGGTAATTTCTTGAAGGCCCTTCATAATTCCGTTATATCGGCAAGTGGAGCCACTGGAAGACCCCGATCATCTTCAGCCCCATGTAGAACATGACGATGATGAAGATGAGTTTGAGTTGCTTGGCGGGAAGCAAATGGGCCGTCCTGGATTGGGTGAGGGGATACCCGGCACCCCCCAACCGTTTGTAATGTAACCGATTAAACCACCGATGCTGGTATGGTGGCGCCGATGATGGCGCCGATGAGTCCGCAGATGCCCAGCACAAAGGCCGCCTTCCACCACACCGCCCCCTTTCTATGATGGCCCATGGAGCCGCTCATTGCCGTGGGCAGCACCACAAAGAGGTTGGTACCAAAGGCCACCTTGATGGCGGTACCCGGCTCTACACCCATGGATACATAGATCCAGTACTGGACCGGTATCATGATGAAACAACCGCCGATTCCCAGAAGGCCACTGGCAAAACCTACGCCTAAGCCGGTTACCAGCAAGGCCAATACATGGTTAAACCCCATCTTTCCTTACCTCCTTATCTAAGGCCTGAAGAGTTTTGGGACGGTGAGGAAATTCGGGGAACCGAGCACACCCTTACTGCCTTTTTCAATGCTTCTTTGTCTTTTCTTACCGTATCATTGTCCTCCAAGAGCCCCTTTATCAGCTCGAGTACAGATCCAGCATAAGGGTTAAAGGCAGCAGGCTGAAGGCTATAATGCACCCATTTCCCCTCTCTCCTCCCCATTACAAGTCCTGCCCGCTTGAGGATGTTCATGTGTCGGGAGATAGTGGACTGGGGCATCTCCAGGACTTGCATCATCTCGCAGACACAGACCTCCCTTTCGCCGAGGAGCTTCAAGATCCTGAACCTCGTCTCATCGGAGAGGGCCTTGAATATCTCCTGTAGTTGATGCATGGAAATTATATTAATTAGCATATCCACATTTGTCAATATATAAATTTATTTTTAATGACCTAAGCTTACCTTCTCGGCATTATCGAAAATCGCCTGAATGGGACTGCAGGCAATGCTTGACAAGAAAGTATATGCTATGATTAAATATTATAATTCAGAGATCTATTTTTATAATCGGTGAAGGGAGCGGGTTAAATGAAAAGGACTTATCAACCCAGTAATATCAGCAGAAAGAGGACACACGGATTTTTGCAGAGGATGAGCACAAAAGGGGGAAGAAGGATATTGAAACGCAGAAGGGCTAAGGGGAGGAAGAGGTTGACAGTATAAAAATGCCCCAACAAGGCAAAGGCGAGGGTCTGCGCAAAGAAGAAAGATTGAGAAAGAAAAGAGATTTCCAACGTATTGCTAAAGAGGGCAACAGGAGGAATACAAAAAATTTTCTGATCATCGCGAGGGGAAACGATTGGGGATTTTCCAGAGTTGGGGCAGTGGCAAGCAAAAAGATGGGCACGGCCGTGGAGAGAAACAGGGTGAAGAGGTTGATAAGGGAATTCTTCCGGAGGAATAAGGATATGTTACCCCCTTCCACTGACTATGTAATCGTGGGGAAAAAGGGGGCTCAGGATTTAAAGTATGACCAGGTGGTGGAGGAATTACGCTCCCTTTTGGAGCTGCGAAAGGAGGATGGCCGAAGGAGTGGAGAAGGTTTCCTTTAGGAGGCATATCTGGAGGGATTTGGCCATAGGGATCATCAAGGCATATAAGATTTTCATATCCCCCCTACTTGGCCCCTCTTGCCGTTTCTATCCATCTTGTTCCAGTTATGCCATTGAGGCTATCAGGGTTTATGGATTGTGGCGTGGCATCCTTCTTTCCGCCAAGAGGATTCTCAAATGTCACCCCTTACACCCTGGCGGTTATGATCCCGTAAAATAGCCCTTGGTGTCGATGATATTCTAGGAGGTTGGCATAATGAACCAGCGGTTGATCATTGCTATGATCCTTGCCATATTGGTGTTGTTCCTCTATCAAGGATTGGTTGACCAGAAGACGAAGAAAAAGGTTCCCAGTAAGGAGGGGGCCAAGGTTGAGCAACAAGTGGAGGAGCGAAGGTTCGAGCCTAAGGAAGAGGTGGCCAAGGCTGTCACAAGGCCCAGGCTGCCCTTAAAGAAGGTCTCCTGTCAAGATGTAGTGGTGGATACTCCCCTGTATACAGCTACCTTCACTACCTATGGGGGGCGGCTGAAGAGCTGGAAGCTGAAGGGATATAAGGACCGGGTCCCTATGCACCCCCTGGGAAGGTACGTGCAGAACTTGGTGAGGGGGGTCCTTGGACGAAAAAAGGTGGAGAAAACCCCTGCTAAACCGGTAGATATCGTGAACACCACGGCCCTGGATGAGTTACCTCTGGGGATCAGGTTTAGAAGGGGGGGGATTGGATACGACGAGGGGATACCCTTTGTTTCCTCCTCAAAAGGAATAAAATTGAGACACGAAGGAGAGGAAGGGGTACTCACCTTGCACTGGAGGTCCCCTGCGGGGGAGCAGATCGAAAAGAGGTTTAAATTTTACGCCGGTAGCTACAGGTTGGATATGGAAGTAGTGGTCTCCAACTCTGTCAACCCGGGTTTAGTCAAAGACACGCTGGAGCTGGAATGGATAGGTAAGGTTGAAAAAAAGAAGGGATATTATGGGTTCTTTGGCCCTATCTATTATACTGATGGTGGCTTGGAAAAGATCAAGCCGAAGAAGATAAAAGGAGAGGGAAAGGCCGTCAAGGAGATGGAGTGGTTTGCCTATAACGAAGACTATTTCATCTCCCTGATCTATCCGTCGATTAAGGGGACAAGACTGATATTAAGCCGTGTCCCTGAAGATGTCATCCACAATGTCCTCCTCACCCCCATGGATATCAGGCCAGGGGAGAAGGGGATGGTATCCTACACCCTCTTTCTGGGGCCAAAGCTTTCTCACCTTCTCTCGCAGATAGCTCCTACGGCGAAGAAGGCCGTTGATTATGGTTGGTTTAGCATTATAGCAGTTCCTATCCTGAAGATCCTCAGCTTCACCAACAAATTTACGGGCAACTATGGTCTGGATATCATCATTCTGGCCTTGTTTCTTAAGATTCTCTTCACCCCCCTTACCCACAAAAGCCAGGAGTCGATGAAAGAGATGCAGAAGTTGCAGCCAGAGATAAAGAAATTACAACAGAAATATAAAAACGATAAACAGCGTTTAAATAAGGAAATTATGGAAATGTATAAAAGGCGCAAGGTGAATCCCTTCAGCGGGTGCTTCCCCATGCTCCTGCAATTGCCGGTATTTTTTGCCCTCTATCGGGCATTTCTGAACTCTATAGAGCTCAGGCATTCCCCCTTTATCTGGTGGATAAGAGACCTGGCAGATAAAGACCCTACCTATATTGCACCATTGCTCATGGGGGGAACAATGTACTTACAACAAAAGATGACTACTGCACCCACCGCAGACCCTGCCCAGTCTAAGATGATGTCCCTCATGCCCATCTTCTTTACCTTTATCTTTCTAAACTTTCCCTCTGGGCTGGTCTTGTATTGGCTGGTGACCAATGTCCTTACTATCGGACACCAATTTTACATAAACAGGAAGAAGTAAGGAGGCGGCAAGATGTTGATAGAAAAAGAGGCCAGGAACGCCGAGGAGGCCATCGAGGAGATATGCAAGGAACTAGGAAAAAAGAGGGAAGAACTGGAGTTTGAGGTCATCGAGGAGAAGTCCCGTGGGATATTCGGTTTAATAGGGAATAAAAAGGTGAAGGTGAGGGCGAGACCAAAAGGGCCCCAGGAGGCAGAGGATGAGGACCTCAACTATGCGAAGATGGTCTTGGAAAGGATCATTGCGGGCATCAACGTACCTGCCCAGGTAGAGGGAAGAGTGGAAGGGGGGAGGATCTATTTAAACATCAAGGGAGACGGAAGTGGCCTGTTGATCGGGCGGCATGGCAAGACCTTGGATGCCATCCAATATATGGTGGAGAGGATCGTGGCTAAAGGCCTAGGGGAGAGGAAGATAGTAGTTGTAGATACAGAACAGTACCGCGAGAGAAGAAATGAAGCCCTAGAACGATTGGCGCTGCGCATGGGGGAGAAGGTCAAAAGCGCGGGGAGGGCGGTCAGTTTGCAGCCCATGAACCCAAGAGACAGGAGGGTAGTGCATCTTGCCTTGAAAGATTACAGCGAGGTAGAGACCAGAAGTGAGGGGGAGGGGGAGATGAAAAGTATAAAGATAATCCCCCGGCCAAGGGGCGCTAAGTGAATGTTCCACGTGAAACACTGACCTGAATTAGGGGTTTGCCCGCATACCTCAGAGGTCAAGACCCTTTGAAGGCTCCGAAAGCTATATAATCTTAAGGATCTTATCCCATTTAGTTGGTGGAATTGAACGTATTCAAGTGGTTAACCTTCAAGAAGAAGCAATTTTAAAAGTCCTTTTGGAGAATGTTTCAGGGAGATGAGAATGACACCATTGCCGCTATAGCCACTCCTTATGGAGAGAGCGGTATCGGCATTGTGCGGATAAGCGGTCCGGATGCGAAGAGGATCGCGGAGAGGATCTTCCAGCCGCGGAGAGGTTCGTCAGTCCTCAAATCCCACCAAATTCGCTACGGGGAGATCGTAGATCCCAAAGAAGGGAGGACCATCGATGAGGTCCTCCTTACCTTTATGGCCCTCCCAAAGACATATACTAGGCAAGATGTGGTGGAGATCAACTGCCATGGGGGGTTTTTGGTCATACAACGGGTCCTGGAGGTGGTTTTGCGAGAGGGGGCCAGGGAGGCCCTTCCAGGGGAGTTCACCAAGAGGGCCTTTCTTGCGGAGAGGATAGACCTTGCGCAGGCCGAAGCCGTCCTGGACATCATCCAGGCCAAGACCGAGGAGGGGCTGCGGCTGGCCAGAGAACAACTTCGGGGGAGGCTCTCCCAAGAGGTAAAGGGGCTGAGGGAGGAGCTTGTGGGGGTCCTCGTCCCCATCGAGGCGTATATAGATTTTCCTGAGGAGGATATAGACCCCCCCTCTATAGAGGAAGTAACGGAGGGGCTTCATCGCATCTTGGCCAAGTTAGATGGGTTGATAGGGGCCTATGAGGAAGGGGAGATCTACCGGGATGGGGTGAAGGTGGCCATAGTGGGGAAGACCAATGTGGGAAAGTCAACCCTTCTGAACCAGTTGCTAGAGAGGAGGCGAGCCATCGTCACTACAATCCCCGGGACCACCACCGATGTCATCGAAGAGGTCATAAACCTATCGGGGGTCCTTATCAGGCTTATGGATATGGCCGGATTAAGGGAGCCAAGGGATGAGGTGGAGCAGGAGGGGGTGAAGCTCGCCAAGGAGAAACTGTCCGAGGCTCATCTAATCCTCCTTGTGGTGGACAGGAGCCGTCCCCTGGACGAGGAGGACCGAGGGATCTTCAGGGAAGCGAAGGGGAGAAAGGCCGTTGTTGTTCTCAATAAGATAGATCTTCCCCATCGTCTTTCTGAGGAGGAGGTAAGAAAGGAAGCGGAGATAAAGGATATTTATCCCATATCCGCCCTGAGGGGGGATGGGATCGAGAGGTTAAGGAGGGGGATGGTAGATGCCATCGTGAAGGGGAGGGTGAGGAGGGGGGCAGGGGAGCTGGTCCCCGTGAACTTGCGCCACAAGAGGGTCTTAGAGAGGGCAAAGGAGGCCCTTAAGGAGGTCCTGGAGGGGCAAGGGATACCATGGGACATTACCGCCATCGAAATCAAAAGGGTCCTCGGCATCCTGGGAGAGATTGTGGGGGAGACGACCCCTGAGGAGGTCTTAGGGGCGATCTTTTCCCGATTCTGCGTCGGGAAGTAGGGCTAAAAAAGATATAGAGAGAAACACCAAGGATACTAGCCATAATGAGGTTTTTTGAAAGTAAATGTTTTTGATTTTTCTCCAAAAAAGTTGCTAAAAAGGGTCCAAGGATTCATCTCATAGGGTTCCAGGGGGCTAGGGGCCAATAGATACAGGGTTCCAGGGGTCCAGTGGTCGAGTGAAATACACTAGAACCCTAGGATCCTGGAATCCTTGAACCCTGCTTGAAGGTTGACCCCTTGCATCCTTTCAATTCCACCAACTAAATTGAAGAAGATCCATATTTTTAAACACTCTCTATCTCCAAAATCTTGCATAAGGCGTAATACCCCACCATGGGCATAAAATCTCTCTTGACAAATCGGAGAGGTTAATATAATAAATTGCATTTAATGACTAAAGGCAACAAAATTAATCGGAAAAGGGGCCTTTGAACAAATCAAAAAAATTTTAAAAGGAGGTTAAAAAATGGCGTACGATCCCACAAAACTTGCCGATTGGCAAATTGCAGAGGATGCAGAGAAGAAGATGCCAACCCCAGAGGAGTGGCGCGAAAGGCTGAACCTGCAAAGGGATGAAATCATACCTTACGCGAGACTCTGTAGGCTCGATTTTCTGAAGATCATCGAACGGCTCAAGGACAAACCGGACGGCAAGTACATTGAGGTAACCGCCATAACCCCCACGCCATTGGGTGAGGGTAAAACAACGACCACGATGGGTATCCTGGAGGGTATGGGCAAGCGTGGCAAGAATGTCGGAGGGGCCATTCGTCAGCCCTCTGGCGGTCCTACCATGAACATCAAGGGGACAGCTGCTGGTGGGGGGAACGCCCTCTGGATTCCTATGACAGAATTTTCCATGGGCCTCACTGGAGACATCAACGACATCACCAATGCCCACAACCTGGCCATGGTAGCACTGACCGCCAGGATGCAACATGAGCGCAATTACGATGACGAGGAATTGATCAAGCGCAGCGGGATGCGCCGCCTGGACATTGACCCCACCAGGGTGGAGATGGGCTGGGTCATGGACTTCTGTGCCCAGAGCCTCAGGAACATCGTCATAGGCCTCGGTGGTCGCATGGACGGCTTTGCCATGCAGTCCAAGTTCGGTATCACCGTGAGCTCTGAACTCATGGCCATGCTCTCCATTGTCAGGGACCTGGCAGACCTGCGCGAGAGGATGGATAACATTACCGTAGCCTTTGACAAGAAGGGCAATATCGTCACCACCGGCGACCTCGAGGTGGGAGGTGCCATGACCGCCTGGATGCGCAACACCATCAACCCCACCCTGGGCTGCACCGTGGAGTATCAGCCTTGCATGGTGCACGCTGGCCCCTTTGCCAACATCGCTGTGGGTCAGTCCTCCATCATCGCCGACCGTGTTGGTCTGAAGCTGTTTGACTACCATGTTACTGAGAGCGGCTTTGGCGCAGATATCGGCTTTGAGAAGTTCTGGAACGTCAAGTGTCGCTACAGCGGTCTCACGCCGCATGTGTCGGTCCTCACCACCACCATCAGGGCCTTGAAGATGCATGGCGGTGGCCCCAAGGTGGTGGCTGGTCTGCCCATACCTGATTCCTACGCCAAGGAGGATCTGGGGCTATTGGAAAAGGGCATTTCTAACATGCTGCACCACATCAAGATCATCAAGACATCAGGCATCAACCCGGTGGTGTGCATCAATGCCTTCCATACCGACACCAAGGAAGAGATCGCCATGGTCCGAAAGGCAGCCGAGGGGGCCGGGGCACGCTGCGCGGTCAGCGAACACTGGCTCAAGGGCGGCGATGGCGCCTTGGAGTTGGCCGATGCAGTGATGGAAGCCTGCGAAGATACGAACGATTTTAAGTTCCTCTATCCCGTGGAAATGAAGCTGCGGGAGCGGGTCGATAAGATCGCCAAGGTGGTCTATGGAGCTGACGGGGTGTCGTGGACCCCTGATGCCGAGGCCAAGGCCAAGATGCTTGAGAGCGATTCCAAATATGATGACTACGCCACTATGATGGTGAAGACCCACCTGAGCCTGACACACGATCCAGCTATTAAGGGCACCCCCAAAGGATGGACCCTGCCTATCCGCGACGTGTTGATCTATTCCGGGGCCAAGTTCCTCTGCCCGTGCGCCGGGACCATCAGCCTGATGCCAGGTACTTCCTCTAGTCCTGCCTTCCGCAAGGTTGATGTGGATGTAGAGACCGGCTTAGTTCAAGGGCTTTTCTAAGAGAGGCGAAAAAACATCCGTTCATAAGGCCAGGCAAATGCCTGGCCTTTTTTTGTCGGAGCGTGGTTAATATAGTAAAATTATAAAAAAAGAAAGGGAAATTTTCAACTGCAAAGTCACGCCCGATCTCCAGCGACAGTAATTCCAAGAAGTTACGTCATTGGAGGGTAGCCGACTTTGGGAAAGGGGCCAAATTAGACTAAAATAACTGACAAAAATTGTCACATAGACTCCAAGGTCAACCTCACCTCACCGCAGAAAACCAGTGCTATCAAGGACTTACCAAAACCATATCTTAGCACAAATTTTGCACCAAAGTTGTCATGGATATAACCGAGCACATAGAGGTAATCAAAAATTATTCAAGGAGGTTGCCGAGATGAACGTGTACAGGGGCATAATCTTAGGGATGATGGGTATGTTCTATGGATTTTTGGTCTTTTTGTTCTTTTTGTAAGATGGCGTATAATCCATTTCATATCTGAGGTCAGCCTGTTGACATTGGACAAAGTAGATATCCTGCCTATCATAGGATTAAGAGGCAAAATAAGACCGTAACATATATTATTAGTTTTAAACCCCTTTACAACCCCCCTTAAAGGCCCTATACTAGCTTCTAGCCCCTTGCAATTTAGCGAGATATTATCATGAAAAAGATGGGTCTTATAACCATGGGGGTGGCGGCTCTATTGCTCGCCTGTGCCACGGTGTCCACATACCCCATCCACCTCCGCTATGTCCCCGAAAAGGAGCCTCCCCAAGTAAGCACAGAGCTCAGGGGGAAGGTGATCACCGTAACCACCTTTGGGGATAACAGGGGGGTGGCCGATTTGAGGACCATCGGCACGAGGGTGGACTCTGAGGGTAAAGAAACTCCTTTTGTCTCGTCACGAGAGGCCCCCTCAGCCAACGTCACCAAGGCCTTTAAGACATATCTCTTCAAAAAGGGGTATACAGTTCGAGGGGAGACCCCCGGCTGGGGTCTGGATTCTCAGACCATAAGCCCTGAGTGGGGGGGCTGGGTTATCGGTGGCTCACTAGAGGAGCTCTCTGTCGAGGTGAAGAGCTATGTGAGGACCTTCTATGAATGCAAACTCAAACTCAGGGTGGTGGTTGCCGATGTAAAGGAGAAGAAAGTCAGATATAACCAGACAATAGAGCTCTCCTCTTCTTATAAGACGGTGACATTTCGCCTGAAAACCGCCGAGAGGATGATCAACAAGCTACTCGCCGAGGCCATAGAAAGGACGTTGGTTGACCTCGAAAAGGGGTAATCTTGGTCATCACCAATCGCCTCTACGACGGCCTCGCGCACCTCTGATTCCCTTTTTGTCACCCTGCCTCTGTCCCTTGCAATAATTGCCAGAATATGTTAACTAGATTTCTAAAATTATTAGCACGGTTCAATGATCCAATTCTTTCAGGTCTACAAGACATACCCGGGGAATATCGAGGCCCTGGCCGAAATTAGCTTCAGGATAGAAAAGGGTGAATTCGTCTTCATCACCGGACCCAGTGGGGCGGGTAAGACGACGCTGTTGAAATTGATCATCCGGACTGAGAGGCCTGACCGGGGGGAGATCTTGGTCAACGGAAGGAATGTGGCCAGGCTCAAAAACTCCCAGATCCACCTTTTACGCAGGGAGATTGGCTTTGTCTTTCAAGACTTCAAGCTGTTAAGCCACAAGACCGTCTATGGAAACATCTCACTGCTCTTGGAGACCCTGGGGTACAAGAAGCAGGAGATCTCGAAGAGGGTCAGACAGGTCTTGAGGTTGGTGGGGCTGGAGGAGAGGGTGGTGAAGCAAACCCCCTTTAAGCTCTCCGGGGGGGAACAACAGAGGGTGGCCATAGCTCGGGCCCTGGTCAATACTCCCTCCATCCTCATGGCGGATGAGCCCACCGGGAATTTAGATCCTGGGCTCACGGTGGAGATAATAGACCTTTTGGAGAAGGTCAACTACTTGGGGACGACGGTGGTGGTGGCGACCCACGATACAAACCTGGTAGCCAAGTATAAAAAGAGGGCCCTGCCCCTTTACAGAGGAAGACTGGTGGGGTGAGGAGGAAGGATGGGCACCTCTTATTTCATCCGAAGGGCCTTGGGGGATATGAAGGAGAATGGTCCCGCCCACTTCATGAGTATAGGGACCATCGCTACCTCCTTTTTTCTCTTTGGATCTTTTCTGCTCCTGTTCCTCAATTTCGACTTCTTTCTGGAGACCTGGGAGAAGAAGGTACAAATTATTCTCTATCTAAAAGATGGGGTAAGCGAAAAAAGGGCTCTTCAGCTCAAGACAGACCTGCAAAAGGAAGATGGCATAAGAGAGGTGAGGTATATCTCTAAACGGAAGGCCATGGAGTCCTTTAAGCGGGATCTCGCTGGCTATGGGGGGGTGCTGGAGGGGGTGAAGGAGAAGATCTTCCCGGCCTCTTTGGAGGTCGAATTGGGTGAATCCTTAAGGACCCCTGAGCGAATACGGTCCTTGTCCACGAAATTAAATAGGATAAAAGAGGTAGAAGAGGCCCAATACGGAGGTGTTTGGTTGGAAAGGCTCTCCCTCTTTCTCTACATCCTCAGGTGGGGGGCATGGATCCTGGGGGGAATTCTGGTAATCATCATTGTCTCGGTCACAGCTAACACCGTTCGCCTCACACTCTATAATAAAAGGGAGGAGATCGAGATCATGAGGCTGGTGGGGGTGGCGGAGGCCTTTGTCAAATCCCCCTTCTACCTGGAGGGGGGGCTACAGGGGCTCTTGGGGGCCGGGGGTTCCCTCCTGCTGCTCTTTTTTCTGTTCCATCTCTTTTCCCTCAAGGTATCTCCCTATTTGAGCCTCTATTTCGGCCAGCTGCGCCTGAGTTTTCTCCCCCCTGACTTGATTGTCGGGATCCTGGGGGTGGGGATGGCCTCGGGTCTGCTGGGAGGGCTCCTCGCCTTGAGGAAAGCGGCGGGGGTTTAGGGTATGAAGGTCCTTCTTTTTGTGCCCATCATCGCTGTGCTCCTCTCCTGCCCTTCTTGGGGCAAAGGGGTGAAGGAGCTGGAAAAGACCATCCAGAAGAAAAAGGGAGATCTTACGGAGGTCCAAAAACAGCTACAAGAAAAGAAGAAGAAGGCCCGTAAGAAGTGGTGGGAGGAAAGGAAGATCACAGATGCCCTCGATGAGATCGGGCGCAGGCTGAATCGTAAGAAGAGAGAGCTCAGAAAACTGAACACAGAGATGAAGGTGCTGGGGAAAAAGGTGGCCCAACATGAAGGTGAGATAGCGAGATTGGAAAGACTCCTGGCGGCCTTGGAAGAGAGATTTACATCCAGGGTGAGGGCCATGTATAAACTCCATCGGGTGGGTGTGGTGAGGGTTCTCTTCTCTGCTGAGGGTTACAGCGACGCCCTGAGAAGGTATAAGCTCTTTCGCCTGATCGTGGAGAGTGATCTGCGACTTCTGCAGGCATATCAGAGGGCCATCGGAGAGAGGGAAGGAAGAAAGAAGGAATTGATACAGGAAAGGGGGGACCTGCTGAGGAAAAAGAGGGAGATAGAGGCCAAAAAAAAGGAAATAGAGAGGGAAAAGCGGAAAAGGTCCAAAATGTTGGCCGCCGTAAAGGCCGAAAGGCGGGCCTATCAGAAGGCCATTGCTGAGTTGAAGGAAAGTGAGAAGGACCTGCGCTCCCTGATCGAAAAGTTGAAGCTAAAGGCCGCCTCCTTAAAAGGGGCTGGTTTTAAGGCCCTGCGGGGAAAGCTTCTCCCCCCTGTTAGAGGAATCCCCTTTTCCCCGCAGGGAAGGAAAAAGGGAATAGGGATCAAGGCCCCGGAGGGAGCGGAGATACAGGCGGTCTTCAACGGTAAGGTAGCCTATGCCTCTTGGTTCAAGGGATATGGGAATCTGATGATCATCGACCATGGAGATGGGTACTACACCATTTCTGCCCATGCCTCTCGCCTTCTGAAGAAGGTGGGGGAGGAGGTAAAGATGGGCGAGGTGGTGGCCTTGGTGGGGAGCACAGGATCCATAGAAGGCCCCATGCTCTATTTTGAGATCAGACACCACGGCAGGTCTGAGGATCCTTTAAAGTGGCTGGCCTTCTCCCACAAGGGGAGGTCAAAGAAGAAATGAAGAAATGGAGGGAGATATGTTCAAGAACAAAAAGATAGGTTGGTTGATACTCCTCTGCTTTGTATTCGGCCTTCTTGTAGGTGGCCTCTATGTCCACAAGGTCTCGGCCTTGTCCAACAAGACCTACGAAATGCTGAGGATCTTCACCGAGGTCTTGGAGATCGTCAAGAAGAACTACGTGGAGGAGGTAAAGACAGAAGACCTCATCAGTGGAGCGATAGAGGGGATGCTGAACAGCCTCGATCCCCACTCCGCCTACCTCACCCCTGATATGTACCGGGAACTCCAATTGGAGACAAAAGGGAGCTTTGGGGGGTTGGGAATAGAGATCGCCGTAAAGGATAGGATCCTGACGGTCATCGCCCCTATTGAGGACACCCCAGCCCACCGGGCGGGGATTAAGGCAGGGGATAAGATCTTGAAGATAGAGGGGCACTCGACCAAGGGGTTGAGCCTTATGGAGTGTGTGAAGAGGCTGAGGGGTCCCAAGGGGACCCAGGTTACCATCACCATTATGCGAGAGGGGTTCACTAAGCCCAAAGATTTCACCATCATGAGGGATATCATCAAGATCAAGAGTGTAAAGTTCAAGACCTTGGAGAAGGGATATGGGTACCTCCGGATATTGCAGTTTCAGGAACAGACCACTGCTGATGTCAGAAAGGCCCTGGAGGCCTTGAAAAAGGAAAACCCAGAGGGGATAAACGGTATGATCCTGGATCTGAGGAACAACCCCGGAGGTCTTCTGGATCAGGCGGTGGAAGTGGCAGATTTCTTTCTGGACCAAGGGGTGATCGTCACCATCAAGGGGCGAGGAGACCCGGAGAAGATGGTCTTTAAGGCCCACAAGGAGGGGACCTTACCTCCTTGGCCAGTAGTCGTCCTGGTGAACCAAGGCAGTGCCAGCGCCTCGGAGATCGTGGCCGGGGCCCTCCAGGATTATGGGCGGGCGGTGATCTTGGGGACCAAGACCTTTGGCAAGGGCTCTGTGCAGACCATCATCCCTCTGGGAGACAGCTCTGGCATTAGGTTGACCACCGCCCTTTATTATACCCCCAGCAATCGTTCTATCCAAGATAAAGGGATCCAACCAGATATCCCCCTGGCCAAGGAGGTATCTCACGGGGAGATAAAAAAGGAACGCAAGGAAGATCACCAATTGAACAGGGCCTTGGAGCACCTTAAGGGGCTGAGGATCTTTCAGAAATTCCTCGGTTCTGCGGTGAGATAAGCGGAAGTGGCCGACAAAAGGGGCAACAGGAAGGGAAGAACTACTCCCCCTAAGGCAAGCACCAGTCGAAGGTCCACCGTCAAAAAGAGGTCCCCTTCTACGAGAAAAAAAAAGAAGGGCAGAAAAATCCCCATCTGGTTAGTGGTCCTTTTATGCATGGGGGCTGTTCTGGGGATCACCCTGTATTATCTGCACCTGAGACCCCCCCCCACCCCTTTCCCTCAGAGGGTGAGGGTGGTGGATCAGGTGCTGCTTGCCCAGTTTTATCAGTTGGAGATCCCCCGCAACGATATCCACAAGTGGGGGGAAGCGCGAAGGAGGGAGGGAAAGGCCTGGACCCTATCCTACTGGGAGGTAATTTTGCCCCAAGGGGCCGGGCCGGAAAAGTTCACCTCCCAGCTGGTGCAGAAGATAAAGGAGGTCTGCCCAGAGGTCACCCTAACCAGGGCGAGGGCCCCGGACGGCGCTTGGGGGATAGAGCTAAGGACCGATGGCCTCTTGACCCACCACCTGATCCTCCGTCCCCCAAAATTGAAGCCACCTAAACCTATACCTCTGCGGCACCGTATAGTCATTGTGGTGGACGATCTAGGGCTGGACAAAAAGGCCGCCGAGGAGTTTTTGCGTCTGGATGTCCCCCTGACCTTCTCCATCTTACCCTTGCGTTCCTTTTCCCGCCGCATCGCCCAAAGGGCCCATGCCCAGGGCAGGGAGGTCATCCTTCATCTGCCCATGGAGCCACGTGGATATCCTTTAAAGGACCCAGGAGAAGGGGCCCTCTTTGTCTCCATGGGCGAAAAAGAGCTCTTGCGCCAGTTGAGAGAGGATCTAGAAGCGATCCCTTACATCAGGGGGGTAGACAACCATATGGGCTCTCGGTTCATGGAACATGGGGAAAAGGTGAGGTTGGTGCTGCAAGAATTGAAAAAAAGAGACCTCTTCTTTCTTGATAGCCTCACCACATCCAAGAGCAAGGGCTATCGGATCGCCCAAGAGATGGCCCTGAAGGTGGGCAAAAGAGACCTCTTCTTGGACAACGAAGCCAATGTGAAGGATATCGAAGCCCAATTGAAAAGGTTGATCCGAATCGCTCAGACCCACGGCAAGGCCATCGGGATATGCCACCCCCACCCCGCTACCATCACCGCCCTCAAGGAGGTGATTCCCAAGCTACAGGCAGAGGGGGTGGAAATTGTCCCCCTTTCCCAGATTTTGGATTAGTCAACCATTTTGCCGCGAAAATACTGTACGGTAAATTGAGTCCCTGTGCCATTTCGGCCCTTATGTGGTTTCAGGTCTACTTCAGGGGGCAAGGCCCCCTGAAACCCCCAATAAGGTATTTCCTTTCTTCTTCCTGAGTCATGAACGTGGAAGTCTTAAAGGAATAGTAAAGTTTCTATCAATCCATCTTTTTAAAAACCATCAACCATTCTACTTCAATTAACCCTGCTGTATAATTACGTTTTGGTGTAAGTCCCCTTGACTTTGTGAGGTAATAATTAAGGTTCGACGATGAATCTTTCCCTTTTTTCATAATGTTCGACTGCTGATTTCTAGAGGGCTATTACATCTTTGAAGCTTCGATAGAAGAAAGAATTTTTTAACGATTGATAAGGGTTTGTGTTTATTCTCTTGTTGAATTGGTTTTCTTTAAAAGTTGGTGCAACAAAATAAAAACTGACCTTGAAGTCTTGCAATTGATAAGCACGATGTAATGCCTTTGTAAAATCAGTGCTTTTCTCTACATCAAAGGTATGTTTTGGGGCTATTGCCAATGCCCGTTTTTTAAACCAAATAACATCTATCTCCTTTGCAACATCTATTACTTCTTTTGAAGAAAACACAGGAAGCTCGTCTAAGGACGTTAGGGCTGAAAGTCTTTTGTCGTTGAATAGTTCGTTTGGATCGGCAGTATATGTTGAAAAATTATAAATATTTCCTAACCCTATCAACATTCCTTCAATTTGACCATGCCTTGTTTCATCTGGAATATTTTTAAGGATTTCCTTTTCGCTTCTGCCACTCTTAATTTCTTCATAAATTGTCGGAATAACCCTACTGTCGCTCAGACTATAAATGCCAAGTCCAGTTCTTCTTAACTTTCCTTTTATTCTTACAAAGCGTCTTAAGAAGGCCCTTATAATCTTTCTCCAATCCTTATCTATGGGTACTTTTTTAATTGTAGGAATTGTTTGATATAATTCTTTTAACGTGGCTGAACCCCCACATTTTTCAATTGCTGTTAGTATTGCATTTTCCCACATAAGACCGGCATTTCGTCTTTGCATAACAAACTCCGTCATCTAAATATTGAAAGCCCAACAGGAATACACTGCTTACAATACCATTTACCCTCTTTTTCTACCCAAATCATATTTCCTTCTCTGTCACACCTATTGCATCTATAGTTTCTGAAGACAGAACTACTTTTTGGAATATGATTATCACAATACCAACTTGATAATTCTTCTACCCAAGTTAAAGATTCATTAAGGACAACAGGTGGTTTGTGACATATGTGGCATTTAAAGTGGTAGCACTCCAGGCAGTCCTTCCAATTCATAACAAAGAGTATTTCCTCTGTCTCTTCATCAAAATTATAAATATTCAATTCTTCTGGATGGTAACCGAGAATTTCCTTATAAAATTTTTCATGGAAAATATCTCGACAAACCCTACAGTTTATCTGAAACTTTGTTATTTTTTTGGTTATTGTACCCATAACGCCTTCCTTGCCCCACTACCTCTCTTGTCTCTTTTGCCTCCTGTGCCCTTTAGCCCTGCTTTCACAAGTTCATCTTCAAAATCCAATTGCACTGCCGAGCCAGTCAGCCATTCTTCACCTACATAATTGACAAAAATTTTGATTGCCTCTGGGATAGGATTCAGATATCTTCTCGGTCTGGTAACCCACCATGTATTATAAGGCATACTATGTATCCATATTGTCTGTTACTTTTTATATCCTGATTAAACCAATTACTTTACCCTGAACCTTAAAATCTCTTTCCACATAGATCGGCTCGTAAAGAGGATTTGCAGGTTGAAGCCTGATCCTGGTTTTCTCTCTGTAAAATCGTTTTATGGTAGCTTCATCATTGACTAAGGCAACAACAATCTTCCCATTCTCTGCTGTCTCCTGAGGTTTCACAATGGCAAGGTCTCCTTCTAGGATATGATCCTCCACCATACTATCACCCTGAACCCTTAAGAGAAAGCATCCATCAAGCCCCTTCCTTAAATCTTTTGATAAGGATACTTCCCCTTCAATGTTTTCAATGGCTAAGATAGGCAGACCTGCCTGGATTCTTCCGATAATGGGTAAGGTAACTATATCTCCATTTCCGCTGACTGAGGTCTCTTTATCCAAGGGCTTTATTACCCTGATACCCCTAGCTATGGAATCTCTTTCAATATATCCCTTTTTTACGAGGGCATCCAAGTACCCCCTAACAGCATTAGGGGTTATCTTCATCGCAGCCCCGATCTCTCTTAGGGAAGGAGGATACCCCAATCTCTTAATGCTTTCTACTATAAGATTGTAGACTTCTTTCTGTTTCTCAGTAATTGTCTCCATATCTCTGTCTTATAAACTATACAGTTGTCACCTTTACAAATGTATACTATACATATATAGACATGTCAAGAACTTTTTTATTTAAATCCCTAATAAGGACTCCCTCTTGTGAGGGTTTGGGGTCAGGGTCCCCAAAGGGACGCCTAAGAAACACGTCGATAGTTGCATAGGCGGAGTCAAATGGTAAACCACTATGGTGATTTAGGTTGACAACTCCCTTCCTCCTGTGCTATGTGTCCATCAAAATCAAGGTGTCATCATGCAGGAATTCATCGAGAGATGTGTCCAGGAGGCCATAGAAGAAGAGGGGCTGACCCCCCCCACGGCCCAGGACCTCCTGGGGATAGAAAACAACTTTCTACCCCTCCTTCTTTATGGGGCCTGCCGCATCCGGGGCCACTTCAAGGGAAATGGGGTGAAACTCTGCGCCATCGTCAATGCCAAGTCCGGACGCTGCCCTGAGGATTGCGCCTTCTGTGCCCAATCTGCCCACCACAAGACCCAGATCGAGGTCTATCCACTAATGGACCCTCGGCAGATCCTGCAGAAGGCCCAGGAGGCCGAGCACATGGGGGCGAGGCGTTTTTCCGTCGTCACCAGCGGCAAATCCCCTGGGGGGGGAGAGATGGGGAAGGTCGTTCAGGCCCTTCGTTTAATGAGGGAGGAGACAGGGCTTGTCCTCTGTGCCTCCTTGGGAATCATCACCCAACAAGCGGCACACCAGTTGAAGGAGGCCGGACTCAGGTGTTACCACCATAACCTGGAGACGGCCTCCTCCTTTTTCCTCAAGATCTGCACCACCCATGGATATGAGGAGGACCTAGATACATTGAGATGGGCCAAAGAGGCCGGATTGGAGGTATGCAGTGGGGGGATCTTGGGCCTGGGGGAGTCAGCAGAGCAGAGGTTGGATCTTGCCTTTACCTTACAGGAGATTGGGGTAGACTCTGTGGCCCTCAACTTCCTCCACCCTATCCCCGGGACCCCCTTGGAGGGGACCAAACCCTTGCCCCCCTTGGAGATCTTAAAATCTGTGGCCCTCTTCAGGTTTATCCTCCCCGATAAGGACATCCGGATCTGTGGGGGGAGGGAATTCGGCCTCTGTGACCTCCACCCCCTGGTCTTCTGGGCAGGGGCCAACGGGATCATGATCGGGAACTACCTAACCACCAGGGGGAGGGATCATCGAGCAGACCTACGGATGATCCAAGACTTAGAGTTGGAGGTGGCCGATGGGTAACCTGACTTTCCTCTCGACGGCACTGGAAGAGATCAAGGGTCGGGACCTGTACCGCCGGCTAAGACTCATCCATGGAGCCCAGTCGGCCAGGGTGCAAATAGAGGGGAAGGAGGTGGTGCTCATCTCTTCTAACAACTACCTGGGTCTGGCCGAACACCCCGCCTTAAAGGAGGCGGCTATCCAAGCCCTGGAGCACTATGGATGCGGCGCCGGGGCATCGAGGTCCATATCGGGTACCATGGAGCTTCACAAAGAGCTGGAGGAAAGGATGGCTCGCTTCAAGGGATGTGAGGCAGCCCTGCTGTTCAGCAACGGCTATATGGCCAATCTAGGTCTCCTCACCACATTGGTCGGCGAAGAAGATCTGATCTTGAGCGATAAGCTCAACCACGCCAGCATCGTCGATGGGTGTCGTCTCTCCAAGGCCGAGGTATGGGTATACCGCCATCGGGACATGGACCATCTGGAGACCTTGCTGAAGATGTCATCACATCGCAGAAGGCTCATCGTTATCGACGGGGTCTTCAGCATGGAGGGTGATATCACCCCCCTACCTCAGATCAGGGAATTGGCCAATCGTTATGGGGCCATGGTCATGGTGGACGATGCCCATGCCATGGGGGTCCTGGGCAAAGGGGGCCGGGGGACAGCGGAACATTTCGGTCTGATGGGTCAGGTTGAGATCCAGATGGGGACCTTGGGAAAGGCCCTGGGGGGATTCGGGGCCTATGTGTCCGGCAGCAGGGTCCTGATTGATTACCTCATCAACCGTTGCCGTACCTTTATGTACACCACGGCCCTGCCCCCAGCAATAGCGGCCATGGCCCTGGCGGCCCTGGAGATAGTAGAGGCAGAACCGCAGAGAAGGGAAAGGCTCTGGGAGAATACCCACTATTTTACGAATGGGCTAAAAGAGATGGGGTTTGACACCTTGGGGAGCGAGACCCCCATAGTACCCATCCTCATAGGGGACAACGCCCTCACCATGGAGGCAGATCGCCGGCTTATAGAGAGGGGGATATTCGCCCAGGGGATAAGGCCACCCACAGTACCGTCGCAGAGCTCCAGATTGAGGGCCTCGCTTATGGCCACCCACACCAGGGAGGACCTCGATCTTGCCTTGGACAGCTTCCAAGAGGTAGGGAAAGAACTCGGTTTGATCTAGGAGGAGACATGTCCTGGCACAGGAGATTAGAGCAAGACGACAAGAGGTATATATGGCACCCATTTACCCAGATGAGGGATTATCAGGAGATGGAGCCGGTGATCATCGAACGGGGTGAAGGGGCTTATCTTATCGACATCTACGGCAGGAGATATCTGGATGGGGTCTCCTCCCTATGGGTCATCATCCATGGTCACCGCAGGGAAGAGATAGATCAAGCCATCGTCGAACAGATGGGCAAGATCTCCCACTCCACCCTCTTGGGCCTCTCCAATCCCCCGGCCATAGAGCTGGCCAAGAAGTTAGTAGAGATCACCCCTCAGGGTTTGGAGAGGGTCTTTTATTCCGACAACGGCTCCACCGCCAATGAGGCCGCTCTGAAGGTGGCCTTTCAATACTGGCAACATAGAGGCTATAAGGGTAAGACCACGTTTATTTCCTTTAAAAACGCCTACCACGGTGATACCTTGGGGGCGGTGAGCGTGGGGGGGATCGACCTCTTCCATCAGGCCTACCGCCCCTTGCTCTTTCCCGTCTTTCAGGCCGAGGCCCCTTACTGTTATCGTTGCCCTCAGGGGCGCACCTGGCCGGGGTGCGGGCTGGAGTGCCTGCGAGACCTGGAGGATATTCTAGAAGGACATCACCAGGAGGTCGCCGCCC
Organism: Deltaproteobacteria bacterium; assembly: GCA_019308925.1. Lineage (NCBI taxonomy): Bacteria > Pseudomonadati > Myxococcota > Myxococcia > Deltaproteobacteria bacterium. The sequence continues at coordinate 13,988 of JAFDHG010000007.1, read as the reverse complement.
TCATTATCGAGCCCCTGGTCCAGGGGGCAGCGGGGATGATCACCCACCCCCCTGGCTTCCTCCAAAGGGTGAGGGAGCTCTGCACCCGCTATGGGGTCTTGATGATCGCCGACGAGGTGGCTGTGGGCTTCGGCAGGACAGGAAAGATGTTCGCCTGTGAACATGAGGGGGTGAAGCCGGACCTCATGGTCCTGGCCAAGGGGATCACCGGAGGTTACCTACCTCTGGCCGCCACCCTAACCACAGAAGAGATATACCAGGCCTTTCTCGGGGAATACCACGAGTTCAAGACCTTCTTTCATGGGCACACCTATACGGGTAATCCCCTGGCCTGCGCTGCGGCCCTGGCCAACCTGGAGGTCTTCGAAAGAGATGAGACCCTGGAGAGACTTGCCCCCAAGATCGAACTTCTTACTTGGAGATTGGAGGAGTTCAATGCCCTGCCCATTGTGGGTGAGGTGAGACAGAGGGGGTTTATGGTGGGCATAGAGCTGGTGGCCGACAAGGGGACCAAGGCCCCTTTTCCCCCTCAGGAGGAAATAGGCATCAGGGTGATCTTGGAGGCGAGAAAGAAGGGTGCCATCATTCGCCCCCTGGGGGATGTGATCGTCATCATGCCTCCGCTGGGCATTACCGAAGGGGAATTGGAACAACTCGTGGAGGTGATCTATCAATCCATAAAGACGATATCAGAAGGGAAAGGACGTTGATAGACTTTCACACCCATATCTTTTCCCGTTACGCCAGAGACCATAGGGATCAGTTGGCAAATGAAGACCCCATCTTCTCCCTCATCTACTCCGACAAGAAGGCGGGGATGATCGGCGTTGAGGAGCTCCTGCGGGTCATGGAAGAGGAGAAGGTAGAGGCATCGGTGACCTGCGGGTTCCCCTGGCAAAGGGGGGATCTCTGTCAAAGGGAAAACGACTATCTCCTGGAGTGCCACCAAAGGTATCCCGAAAAGATCATCCCTTTTGTCACCCTCCCCAAGGAGCAGAAGGCGGGGATCTCAGAGCTTCAGAGGTGCGCAGCAGCAGGGGCGCTGGGAATAGGGGAGCTTGCCCCGGGGACCTATGGCGAGGAGCTATGGGACGCAGAGGCCATTACCGCCATCTTCGAGCCCATCAAGGAAAAGGGTCTCCCTGTGCTCATCCACTATAACGAGCCCTTGGGTCACTTCTATCCTGGGAAGGGGAAGGTGAGGCTGCACCAGATGCAGAACCTGTTGCATGCCCTGCAGGGGATGAAGGTCGTCCTGGCCCATCTGGGAGGGGGGTTCTTCTTCTATGAGCTCATGCCGGAGATCGCCGCCATCTGCCAGGGGGTATATTACGACACGGCAGCCTCCCCCCTTATCTACGACAAAAGGGTCTATAAGATCGCCATCTCCATCATAGGTTCTAAAAGGATCTTGTTCGGCTCAGACTATCCCCTTATCCACCCCCGGCGGTATGTGAGGGAGATGAGGGAGGCTGACCTCGGCGAGCAGGAGCTAGAGGATATCTTGGGGCTGAACGCCAAAAGGCTCTTGGGCCAATCCCTTTGAATTCTAATATTGGGCAGCCTGGTCTAAAGGTTTGACATCCCCTCTCCCCATTGTTAAAATGATCACAAATGTATGAGTTGGTAGTCAGGTCGCAGTTTTCTGCGGCCCATAACCTGAGGAACTACAAAGGCAAATGTGAGGCCCTGCACGGCCATAACTGGCAGGTGGAGGTCTTTGTGAGAGCCGACTCTCTGGGTAAGGGGGGGATGGTCCTGGACTTCAACATCCTGAGGGAGGAGACCGAAAGGATCCTTCAGACCTTAGATCACAAATACCTCAACGACCTCCCCTCCTTCCAGAAAGAGGAGCCGTCATCGGAGAACATCGCCCGCTATATATATGAGGCCCTGGAACAAAGTTTGCGTACCTACCGCCTGAGTCCTTATAAGGTCACCGCCTGGGAGTCGGAGGGAGCAGGGGCTTCTTACTTGGGAGGGGAGAGATGATCGACGTCCAAAACCAGCAAGACTACCGCCATGTCGAGATAAACAAGGTTGGGGTGAAGAATATCCGCTATCCCATCACTGTGCTGGACAAGGTCAAAGGGATGCAACATACAGTGGCGAGCGTCAACATGTATGTGGACCTCCCTCACCATTTCAAGGGGACCCATATGAGCCGATTCATCGAGATCCTCAATAAATACAAGGGGGATATCGCCATCAAGAACTTGACCAAGATCCTCCAGGAGATGAAGAAAAAGCTGAAGGCCAAGTCCGCCCACCTGGAGGTCGAGTTCCCCTACTTCATCGAGAAAGATGCCCCGGTGACCAAGGCCAGGGGGCTCATGGAATACATCTGCCGTTTCTGCGGCAGCAGCAATGAGGGGGAGGGAGAGGATTTCTATGTGGGGATCGATGTGCCTATCACCACTGTCTGCCCCTGTTCCAAGGAGATCAGCGATCAAGGGGCCCACAATCAGAGGGGTATCGTCACTGTTAACATCCGCTTCAAAAGATTCATCTGGATAGAGGACCTCATCCAACTAGTGGAGGACTCGGCCAGCTGTGACGTATACTCCATCCTCAAGCGTCCCGACGAGAAGTACGTCACTGAAAAGGCCTATGAAAACCCCATGTTTGTGGAGGACGTAGTGAGGGAGGTTGCCAAAAAGCTCTCCGCCGACCCCAACATCACCTGGTTCTCCGTGGAGTCGGAGAACTTCGAGAGCATCCACAACCACAGCGCCTACGCCTATGTGGAGAAGTAATATCCAACCACAGCTTTATATAAAAAATATCAGAATTACATAATTCCTTGAACGTTCCCTAATTTTCTAATTTTCCCTTTGCCGGCACAAGCTTCCGCTCCAGAAGAAACTTCTGGAACTCCGGCAGGGTCACTTTGGCTGTATTGGACAGATTTCCCATATTATACGAATTGCGCTTTTAGTCCATATTACCGAAAATTACGACATCGTATACCCTTCACAACTTGATTTTTAAAGGATTTTTTCTTTTCACCATTCTTAGCGTGTGCTATAGTGTACTCGTATCAAGAGCAAACAGGAATTTCGTATATTAATTGTTAGCCTTCGAAAAAGCTTTGCATCATGAAAGCTAAGAACAAAATTCCAGACTCACCTGAATCTTGGCTTGGGGAAATCGCAAGAGCTTACATTGACGCCCTTGAAACTTTGCCATTTGGTGAATTGGCAGGAGAAAAGATTGAGCCGAAGGATCTTTTCCGCTTGGGTCCACCTATATGCCTCAAACTCAGAGGTATCAAAAGCTCAAATAGGAACTTGAAAAGAGCAACCGACGCTGCTTTATCTAGTTATGTTGCCACAAAGGAAATAGCTGGCGATTTTTTCGACATACCCCAGATGTCTTTTGCATTCTGTTATCTTGCAAGTCACCTTGGGCTTGAACTCGTAGATGAAAGTCGATTGATAGAGATATTGGATTTTGTCGAATCACACTTGAACAATCTTGTTGAAATGACAACCATGACTTAAAAAGGCTAACAAGTCAATCCAGCTGACCTGGAAAAAGCTGCCGCTTTTCCCAGGCATCTGATCTCGACGTTGGATGTTTGTGAAATGAGAATCATGGTAGGCATTTTTGTAGCATTTATCGGTTTTGTCCTTCTGAGGGGATTTCTTCATTCCAGTGGTCCACCGTGGTGGCAGCGTTTTGGTCCAACTACCAGAAACTTGCTTTTTGGGGGTGAACAAATTCTGAATTGGGGACTATTTATTGTTGGGTTATCCCTTGCCTTTTCTACTTCTATACAAATCGGTTTGGTAGCTTTAGGTTGCTTCATGTTTTCTACAACACCTCGGTATCAAAAGTTAAATGGAAAAGAATCCCTATACTCGACAACGCCTTGGTGTTATTAAGCGGTCTGCTGATCTTCATTACTGGGGTTATCTTGTCATTCATGATTTCTGCCAAGCTTGGCTTCCTTGCCATTCTCGGATCTTTAATCGCCCTAATGGCTGTCAATATTCTTATGCGAATTGAGAAAAATTGAGCAGTAAAGGGACTGCCTGAACAGCATCTCGATGATCAATGGGAGAAAAAGGGAACGGTTCTATTTTCTTGACACTATAAAACTTCAGACCAACTTCTCTTTGCTTTTGACGTTGTGAAGTTCCGTGTTGGTTCGATGCTCATTTAAGTCCTGCCGGATGGAAGAAGTTTCCGACTTGAGGTCCTTAAGGTCTTTCTTCACTGTCACCATATCGGCTTGCAGATCCAAGATGTCCTTTTTGAGTTCCTCATGCCCTTGTCTGTTTTCATCCCTGAACTGGTCAAGGTTCTCCTTCACCATATTGGAGGCCTCAATCACGGTGTCGAACTTCTTATTTACATCCTCTAAAACTATTTTCAGTTCATCCAACATGACAGTCTCACAAAATTAATCATTTAATCACCCTGAATCTTTTCAAACTTCCTGTCAACCTCCAATATGGCCACAGAGAGGGAAAAATGTGGTCGAATCTTTACTCTTTCATAATGAAGTAAGGGCTACAAGAAAGAATAGGCCCGCCTTACTCCCCCTTCCCAAAAAATGATGAGAATGCTTTTACTCAAACACCCCCTTGATCTCCTCGTGCTGCTGGACCAGAGGGGCAGGGGGGAGGCTCTGGAGGAAGACCTTTCCGTACCCCTTGGTCAGGAGGCGACTGTCCAGGATGGAGAGGACCCCCCGGTCCTCTCTGCTCCTGATGAGTCTTCCCAGGCCCTGCTTCAGGGTGATGATGGCTGTAGGGACCTGATATTGATAAAAGGGGTTCCCGCCCTGGCTGGCGATCCTCTCGATCCGTGCTTGGACCACCGGTTCGGTGGGAGGGTCGAAAGGGAGCTTGTCGATGATGACGCAGCTGAGGGCCTCCCCCGGCACATCCACCCCCTCCCAAAAACTGCCGGTGGCAAAAAGGACCGAGTTCACATCCGCCTTAAACTCCTCCAGGAGAAGATGTTTAGGTCCCTCCCCCTGGATCAGGAGGCGGTAGGCCAATTTCCCCTTTAGGATCCTATAGACCTCCCGCATGTTCTTGTAGCTGGTGAACAGCACGAAGGCCCTCCCCTTGGTGATCTCCAAGATGGACTCGATCTCTTTGGCGGCCGCCTTGGGAAAGGTAGGGGAGTGGGGTTGTGGAAGCCCGTCGGGCAGGTAGATCACCACCTGCCTTTGAAAGTCAAAGGGGGAGGGGAGGATGAGCTCCTCGGTCTCCTCTAGGGCGAGCCTCTCTCTGAAGTAATTGAATCCCCCCTGGGTGGAGAGGGTGGCGGAAGTGAAGACCATCGCCTCAACCCGGGGGTACAAACTCCTGTTCAACTCCGGCCAGACATCGATGGGTGAGGCCCTGAGGAAGACACCCCTCCCCCTGTTCTCACACCAATAGACATAGGCTGGGTCCCCCATGGAGAGGATGAACTCGAGGTCTCCCCTCAACTCCTGCGTGCGGCGGATCAAAGAGGCGATTTCCTCCCTCCAATGTCTCTTACCCAGGATCTCTGCCAGGGCGCTGAGGCCCCTCTTAATGTCCGAAAGGAGGCTCAAGACCATCGGGTCCAGCTCCTGAAACCGATACCTCTCCTCCCCTTGAAAGAGATAGAAGAGGTCTGCCGCCTTCTCCAGAAGGTCATCCACTGCCCCCTGCAGCCCGGCCGCAGGCCTCCTCCCTTTTGCCAACTCTCTATGCACGTCTCGGGCCAATTCCTCCACCCGATAGTTGCTGACGGCTAGGCCAAAATAGTTGGTGATCACCTCCTCCAACTGGTGGGCCTCATCGAAGATTACCCTCTTGTACCTTGGGATCACCTCTGCTCCCACATCCCTGATGGCTAGATCGGCGAAAAAGAGGTGATGGTTGACTACGATCAGCTGGGCCTTTGCCGCCTCCTGGCGCATGCGTGTGAGGAAACACCTTTTATGATCGGGGCACTCTGTCCCGAGACACTGATCGCGGCTACAGCATATATCCGCCCAGGTGGAGAGGTCCTCCGGTATCCCCCCCAACTCGGAGCGATCACCAGTTTGGGTTCGGGATACCCACTTCTTCACCTCTCCGAAGAAGGAGGCCTCCTCCATGACCTTGAAGAGGGGCTGTCGCTCAAAGAGCTTGAACCGACGCCAGCAGAGGTAGTTTTCCCTCCCCTTCATATAGGCAACCTCGAACTTTATCGGGAGGAGCTTCTTTAGGAGGGGAATATCTTTAAAGAAGATCTGCTCCTGCAGGTTCTTGGTCCCAGTGGAGACCACCACCTTCTGGCCACTGTAAAGGGCGGGAACCAGATAGGCGAAGGTCTTCCCTGTCCCCGGTCCTGCCTCCACGATCAGATTTCCCCCCTCTGTCAAGGACCTCCAGATTGCCTCGGCCATCTCTACCTGTTGAGGCCTAAACTCGTAGACCTGCAGCCCCTCGGCCAGCAAGCCTCTCCTTCCCAAGATATCTTTCATGGCAGGCCTTTTCAAGGAAGCTCCTCCAATTTTCCTAAAACCAGTTGTCGGGCCTTTGGATCTATTAAGATGGAAGCATCTCCCTGATAGGGATCGGTCCAAGTCCTTTCGGTCATGCCCAAGCCGCGGACGAGGATAAGGAGGGGGCGAGAGGGGCTTCCCCTATGGACCCTCATTATCCTCTTTTAAGTAGAGCACCATCTCACATTCTATCTCCATCGGTCCCACCCGACGAAAACCCAACTTTTCGTATATATGGATGGCCTTGAAGTTTATCACCTCCACCGTAACCCAAATCTGGCGGTAACCCATCTCTTCGGCCAGCTCCTTCATTACCTGGGTAAGCACTATCCCGATGCCCCGATTCTGATAGTCCTGATGGACAAAGACCAAATATTCACAACTCTTGCGGGGCTCCATCTCAAACAGGGCGGCATGTCCTATGGCCTGCCCCTCCATGATAGCCAGGATGTTGATCCCGTCTCGTAGCACACACCTCAACCACTCTTCCCTCCTCTCATCAGAGCGAGGGGGGAGGCCCTGGGTCCACTGTTTGGGCTCAAACCGATCGTACATCTCTTTTAAAAGAAGGTAGTCCCCCTTCTCATCGTTATACTGACAGATGAGAAGGGGGTTTCCAAATTTGTCATTTAATAGGCGAGTTCCCTGCATTGTGTAGGATGAAAGACGTGAGCCTATTTTTTAAGCCGCCAATCTAACAGAAGGGGGATGGAAAGTCAAGTTGTGCTCCCTGAGAGCCGAAAAAACCTTGAACGTCTCCTCTTACCGTGATATCTTCACCGCAAAGGTGGTCTATGGAACCTAAATGTTACGAAAGATCGTTTTGGATCATCTCGGTCTATTTCTGCGAGGGCTTTAAAGGCCTCTTAGGGAAAGATGCACATATTTCTAATAAGTAGAGGGTGATTTTAAGATTGCTCCCTTTGTAGTAAAAGATTTCAGGGAGGCAGGGTTTCCAGTAGATCATAGGATCATGATGAAAAGAAGAAAGAAAAGGGGATGGAAAAGGTTGTGGTGGGAGGTCCGCTACCAGCTCGCCTGCTGGTCCTTGAGGACCCTTTTTCTCTTCACCCACTTCTTCCCTTTGAGGTGGGCCCTGTTCCTGTTGGGAGAAATGGGGGGGAGGATCGGCTGGCGCCTGGCCGGGCAGTACAGGAAGAAGATGCTGGACAACCTCACCCTCTCCTTTCAGGACTCCTTGACCCCGGAAGAGAAGAGGCGCATCTCCCAGGAGAGCCTTCGCCACATGATCAGGGGCTTCGTGGAGACCATGTACTGCGTCCCATTTTATAAAGAGAAGTTCGACCCAAAGATAGGATTGGAGGGGAGGGAAAACCTCGAGGAGACCTTGGCCCTGGGCAAAGGGGTGATTGCCGTCAGTGCCCACCTGGGCAACTTCATCCTCCTGTGTGGGAAGTTGAATGCCAGCGGCTTTCCCTTCTCCATAATCGTAAAAGAGCCAGCCCACCCTGGCTTTGCCCAGATCCTTCGGTGGATGAGGAAAAAGGTGGGGGTGCGCGCCATCCACCTCGACCCCCCCTTGAGGTGTCAGAGAGAGATCCTGCGTTCTCTGCGCCAGGGGGAGGTTGTGGGATTTATCTCCGATCAGAACCAGAAGAGAGGGGGGGTACTGGTAGAGTTCCTCGGACGCGTCATGGCCATGCCCGTGGGTCCGGCCATCTATCACCTGAAGACCGGAGCCCCCATCCTTCCCATCTTCATCCTAAGTCAGAGAGATGGAGGGCATAAGGTCATCATCGGCACCCCCCTCAAGGTGGAGCTGAGCGGTGATGAGGAAAGGGATATCTTCACCATCACGGCACAGATCACTCAGGTTATAGAATCCTATATCAGGAAATACCCTGGCCAGTGGCATTGGATCAGCAAGAGGCGCATCCGGACTAAGACGAGGAGAAAGACCTTCTTAGAGGAAGGGGAGACCTCCCATCCGTAACATCTCCATAAGTTCCAAAGGGATAATATATATGCAGGGTTAGGTTCTTCTCCAAAAAAGTTGCTACAATAGTTCATAGCTGATAGCTGATTAATCCCTTGAATCCTTTCAACACCACCAACTAAATTGTAGAAGATCTAAGATTTATACATTAAAAATTTGTAATAAATAAAAGTTTAGATTAATTCTTGACAAAGAATGATTTTTGTATATAATTAGTATAAGGGAGAATAATGACCATAGAGGAAAAGATCGCCAGGCTCAAGGAGAAGGGAATCCTGCTGACCATCCAGAGATACGCTATCTTAGAGTTTCTCCAGGGCAATAAACTCCATCCCACGGTCGAAGAGATCTACCAATCCTTAAGGGGGGTTTATCCCGCCATCTCTCGAGCCACGGTCTACAATACCCTTGAACTATTTAAACAACAAGGGCTTATTCAGGAGATAACCATCGAACGGGATAAGGTCCGTTACGACTACAGGATCGAACCCCATCACCACTTCCTCTGTCGTCGATGTGGTCAGGTATATGACGTAGAGGTGAAGGGATGCCCTATTGCAGAAAGAGAGAGGGTGGACGGTCATAAGGTAGAGGAGTTAAGGCCCTACATCATCGGCATATGCTCAGAATGTCTCAAGGAGGGGGGAGATGCCGGAGCTGCCTGAGCTAGAGACCCTCTGCGACCAACTACGCCAGGTGGTTTTGGGTGCCGAGATATTGGAGACCCAGGCCCTCGATTCGAACCTGATAAACGTCACGGGTCTTGAGGGACGCACGGTTCGATCGGTAAACCGCCGCGGTAAACAGCTAGAGATACAACTTGATGACGGTCGCATCCTTCTACTGCACTTGCGTATGACAGGCAGGCTCCTTTGGCAGAACGGTGATGGGCTGCCACCCCAATATGCACGTTTTGTTGTCTCCTTCCCCAAAGGAAGGATCTTCCTCATAGATCCCCGGCGCTTTGCAACCTTGTCAGTTCGAAAGGAAGATAGATCCCCTTTTGAGGGGAGCGACCTGCTTGAGGATTTCGACCCATCCCACCTGTGGGGAATCTCTCAAAAAAGCCGCCTCCCCGTAAAATCATTCCTCATGGATCAACGCCATATAGCTGGCGTCGGCAACATCTATGCCTGTGAGATCCTCCACCAAGCACACATAAGCCCCTGGCGGAAGGCCTGCGATCTTTCTCTGGCTGAATGGGAGAAGATTGGGGGAATCACAGGGACTATCCTCAAAAAGGCCATCGCCTGTCGTGGAACCACCATCTCCGACTGGCATGACCTCTTTGGCAGAGAGGGGGAGTATCAGAACCATCTACTAGTCTACGGTCGGGGGGGAGAGGGGTGTTTTGAATGTGGAGGGGAGATTCAGCGACAGAAATTAAATGGCAGAGGGACCTATTTCTGTCCCTCCTGTCAAAAATAAAGAAGGAGGTTTGAAATGAAGGATCTAAAAGGGACAAGGACGGAGAAAAATCTTCTTACGGCCTTTGCCGGGGAATCCCAGGCACGCAACCGCTATACCTACTTCGCCTCCCAGGCGAGAAAGGAAGGTTTTGAACAGATCGCCGCAATTTTTGCCGAGACCGCCGACAACGAGAAGGAGCACGCCGAAAGGCTCTTCAAGTTTCTCGGAGGGGGGGAGGTGGAGATTGCGGCTTCCTTCCCCGCCGGGGTGATCGGTTCTACTGAGGAAAACTTGAGGGCGGCCGCTGCGGGAGAGAATTATGAGTGGACCCAGATGTACCCTTCTTTTGCACAGGTGGCTGAGGAGGAAGGATTTGCCGAGATCGCCGAGGTCTTCAAGGCCATAGCCGTCGCAGAAAGGCAGCACGAACGCCGCTATCTGGGCCTTTTGCGGAACGTCCAGGAGGGAAAGGTCTTCCGCAAAGATAATGTGGTGAAGTGGCGATGTCGCAACTGTGGCTACATCCACGAGGGGAAGGAGGCCCCGGACAGGTGCCCTGCTTGCGATCATCCACAGGCCTACTTCGAACTACTGGCGGAAAATTGGTAGAAATGTATAGCATTCTTGAAAAAGCTACCAATACAGGACCAGAAATATAAATAAGAAGGAAGGAGGGATACTATGGCTGAAGCAAAAGATCAATGTGTGGAACCGGCACGAGGACCAATCTTGCCGGAAGCTGAGGCATCTGTACCAACACAAATTCAAAAGGAGGGACCTAAGATGATCGCTCAAGTTGGCAAACCAGCTCCAGATTTTGAAGCGAGCGCCTTTGTAGGTGGTGGCTTTAAGAACATCAAGCTATCAGACTATAAAGGCAAATGGGTGGTTCTGTGCTTCTACCCTGGTGATTTTACCTTTGTTTGACCCACCGAGCTGACGGCAGTTGCCGTCAAATACGAGGAACTCAAGTCGCTGGATGTGCAGGTTTTAGCGATGAGCGTTGATAGCCGTTTCACCCATAAGATATGGCAGGAGGAAGAGCTATCCAAGATGGTGCCTGGTGGTGTGCCCTATCCGATGCTTTCAGATGTCGGCGGGCGCATCGGCAGGGTTTACGGGGTCTATGACGAAGATGCAGGCGTTGATATCCGGGGTCGCTTTCTGATCGACCCTGATGGTGTGATTCAGGCGATGGAGGTTTTGACTCCTCCTGTCGGTCGCAATGTGGCGGAGCTGATCCGGCAGGTAAACGCGTTCCAACATGTCCGTGCAACAGGCGAGGCCACTCCTTCTGGCTGGCAGCCAGGCAAGGTAACTTTAAAGCCCGGTCCCGACCTCGCAGGCAAGGTATGGAAGATCTGGAAGCCAGAGATGGCCTTCTAAGAGAGGGATTGATTTGGTGGGGAAGACATGAGCGCTATGGACATAAAAAAGGAGGAGGCCATGGACACCAAGATCTTACGCAAGATCAGCTACGGCGTTTACATCGTGAGTTCCAGAAAGGGAGAACGCATCAACGCCCAGACGGCCAACGCAGTAATGCAGGTTACATCAGACCCTCCGCAGTTTGCCTTGGGGATCAATAAGGAGAATCTCACCCATGAATTCATCAAGGAAAGCCGTGTGCTTGCCGTCTCAGTCCTCTCGCAGGAGGCCCCTTTGAACCTCATCGGGAAGTTCGGGTTCAAGTCGGGTAGGAAGGTGGACAAATTCGATGGCGTCTCCTACCGCCTGGGCAAGAACGGCTGCCCGGTCCTTCAGGAGCACACCGTGGGCTATCTGGAATGCAAGGTGGTAAAGGACCTTGACGCAGGAACCCACACGATCTTCATCGGGGAAGTGGTAGATGGTCAGGTCTTCAAGGAGGGGGAGCCTATGAGCTACGCCTATTACCACCTGGTGAAGAGGGGGACCACGCCCAAGACGGCCCCTACTTATGTGGAGACAAAAAAGGAGGAGAAACAATGAAGAAATATAGATGCACGGTATGCGGGTATATCTATGATCCCGAGGAGGGGGATCCGGACAATGGAATCGCCTCTGGTACCCCCTTTGAGGAGCTTCCTGACGATTGGGTATGTCCGTTGTGTGGGGCGAGCAAGGACGATTTCGAACTTGAGGAATAAGACCATACGTAGGAGGAGGGAGATGAAGGAATACTGGGAGTTCGGCATTGAAGATTGCGGAGAGAATAAGACAAAGGAATAAGAAGGAGGAACAAAATGGGTGTTCCAAGACAATTAAAACCAAATATTTACTCAGTCGGTGCAGTTGACTGGGATAGGAGGTTATTTGATGAACTCATACCCCTGCCCGATGGAACAAGCTATAATGCCTATTTGGTGAGGGGGGGAGAAAGGACAGCGCTGATAGATACGGTGGACCCAACGATGACGGAAGTGCTGACGAAGAATCTCCACCAGCTTGAGGTCAAGGATATTAATTATGTCATCGTCAATCACGCCGAGCAAGACCATTCAGGGTCATTGCCGCAGATACTGGATATGTATCCTCCTGCCAAAGTTGTCTGCACAAAAAAATGTAAGGTTATGCTCATGGATTTGCTTTTAATCCCTGAGGACAAGTTTATAACGGTGGAAGATGGAGAGACTCTGTCATTAGGGGACAAAACCCTGGAGTTCATTCATGCGCCCTGGGTCCACTGGCCAGAGACGATGTTCACATATTTAAGGGAAGACAAAGTACTTTTTACGTGTGATTTTCTTGGTTCCCATCTGGCCACCAGCGGTCTGTTTGTAACCGATGAGGCCACTGTATATGAGGCAGCCAAGAGATACTATGCAGAGATCATGATGCCGTTCAGGACAACCATCAAGAAGAACTTGGAGAGGATAAAGGATCTGGATATAGAGATAATTGTGCCGAGTCATGGGCCGACCTATAACAGGCCGGAATTCATCCTAAGTGCTTATAGAGATTGGGTCTCTGATGAGGTAAAGAATGAAGTGGTTATACCTTATGTCTCAATGCATGAGAGCACAAAGAGGATGGTCGATTATCTGATGGACGCTTTGATCGAAAGAGCTATCACTGTTAAGCCCTTCAATCTGACAAAGACCGACATTGGAGAACTGGCCATGGCCCTGGTAGATGCGGCAACAATAGTAATAGCATCACCCACGGTCTTAGTTGGCCCACATCCAAATGTGGTTTATGCGGTCTATCTTGCCAATGCCCTGAGACCAAAGCTGAAATTCGCATCGATTATTGGATCATATGGCTGGGGTAGCAGGATGGTGGAACAAATTAAGGGGATAACTTCAAATTTAAAGGTAGAGTTGTTTGATCCCATCGTTGTAAAAGGCCTTCCTAAAGAAGAGGATTTCAAGGCATTGGACAGCCTGGCAGATGAAATATTAAACAAGCATAAGGAATACAATATCATTAAAAGTGAGGGATAAGGGAGGTGAAAAGATGGATAGGAAAGAGTGGGAAAAGAAGAAAGAATCCTTTGAGGTCATAGATGTGAGAAAGCTGACGGGCAATTTCCTGCCAATGGTCCTCAAGAAGGCGGGAACCCTTTCTGTTGGTGAAGGAATATGTGTAATTCAGAGCTTCGAGCCCATTCCGCTGTATTCTGCCCTGGCTGATTTGGGCTTTGAACATTTGACTGAAAAGATCTCAGACAACGAATATCGGGTATATTTTTATAGAACTGAGCATAAGGAATCAATCCTTCCAGGAGGAATGGATGTTCCGCTGAAGCCGACGGCTATGCTGAATTTTAAAGAGATTGACAATGAACTGGCAAATATCATTGTCCCATTTTGGAAATTGATATGGGAGAGGGAAGCCCCCGCCATTGATCAGAAAACAAGGTACCTGCTGTCTTTGGCAAACGGTGTTGGGGGAGGGCGATACCGCCAAGCGACGAGAGAACTGGTAAAAGGGTATGCCGCTGGTGTTACTGTAGCGGAACTGGATGAGATCTTTTCCATGTTTGTCTGGAACCAGGGAGTCGGCACCTTCGCCTCAGAGATTGGGCCTTCGCCACTATTTGGCGCATATATCCCAAGTTTGACAAGTCTTTTGTAAGTAGTTGAAATATAAGCACAAAAATTTCCAGTTACACTAGGAGATTAAATTTTTCTTATATATCACTATGTTACGGGACTATCT
>JAFDHG010000006.1:52216-53997 GCA_019308925.1 Deltaproteobacteria bacterium | reverse complement strand
AAAAAGTCCGAATATGGCATTTTGGTCATTTGTACCCGCTGTAAAATCAAATACTTACAAGCTATTTAGGGCTACGAAATCGCGGATTTTAGGGTTTTTCGACAGTCTCGTTAGGCGCTGTGGAGATAATGCTTATGAAAGCATATCTTCTTAAAATCTTCCTTTCAGTTGCAGATCTTATCGCAAGATCATTTATCTATAACAGAAATCCCCCGTTAACAAGAGAGTTCATTTCCGATGTACCGTATGGCAATAACAGAAAACAGAAGGTGGATGTCATTGTGCCGTATGGCGAACCTCCCTATCCCATATTGAACTATGTTCATGGGGGAGGTTGGCTGATGGGAACTAAAAGTAATTACACAAGAATTTGTAAGAACTTTGCAAACAAGGGATATTTGGTCTTTAATCTAAACTATCGATTAGGCCCCACATACAGATATCCAATCCAGTTGCAGGATGTGGCTACTGCAATCTATTGGGTATTTTCCAACGCAAAACGATATAACGGAGACACGTGCAAGATATTCCTCTCGGGGGATTCGGCGGGCGCACACTTGGTAAGTTGGTATGCTGCAGCTTTACAAAAAAAGAGCTCCTCGAGATGACAGGAATTGAAAAGGTAATTCCTAAAGAAAGCCTGAAAGGCCTCTTACTCTTTTATGGGGTTTTTGACTTTGAAACGATTTTAAATACAGGATTCCCCTTTTTAAGGGTAATGACGCAGAGCTTTTTGAGTGAGAATCCACAAACTTACAAAGAAAGGGCTGAAGTTGCTTCGTCGGTTCGTCATATAACTGATGGATTGCCACCAGTTTTTTTATGTGCCAGTGAGACAGATCAACTGTATCTACAATCTGTTGAATTTGTCCAGACTTTAAGGAAATATAACGTTGTTCAGGCGTTGCATTGAGCAATTTGGGATACCACGCTAGCGGAACAGATATAGTACGGCCATCCATGAGTTCAACAATTAACATGTCTTCTGTAAACTTAACATCCTTAACTCGTTCATCCGCTGCTGGGGCCAAAATACCCATACCATGCCTCCAATAATTGATTTTGATGTTCTTTTACTAAAGCTTGTAACTTGTTTAACTCTTTTGCCGAAAAGCCAATATTTCTGGCAAGAGAGACAGGTTTTAACCAGAATTTTGCAGACCAATTACTCCGGTCAATATGTATATGTGGTGGCTCATTTGGTTCATGACTGTAAAAGTAAAACCGATATCCACCTATATCCACCTATTCGTAAGACAGTTGGCATCAACCAATTTTACGATAAAAAGTTAGAAATCACAAGTAAAGGGATTTGCTTAAATCAAGTTCCCCCAAGGGTATTGTCAAACATTTTCTGTGAATTCTTTCAAAGGTCTTATCCTCAAGGATTTTTATGGGCTTATTTTAGTCAGTCAGTCTCTCTATCTTAATGCTCTCCAGTAGTCTTGAGATGTTCCTAGCCTCCTCCGTCATAGAAAGACCTTTCCACCTTTTTAAATGTCTTTTCCACCTCAGGAGATCAAGTGCCTTAAAAATTATATTTGCACTTAATGGAGAAGAAGTCACTGTCTTTAAACTTACTTAAAGTATCTTCTCCTTTCCCTTCAAAAATTCCTATGGATAAGTCGGCCCACAGGTTTTCTAACAAATTAATACTAAATGTTCCCTTTAAAAATATGCTATTACTTATTGTATTGTAAGTGAAAAAGAGTTTTATTGCCTTTGTCTCGTATGAGAATTTTCTCTCTAGTTTTGCCATAAGAGTTATTTCGTCCTTCTTT
>JAFDHG010000006.1:0-52201 GCA_019308925.1 Deltaproteobacteria bacterium | reverse complement strand
CCTTCTTTTCTTCTATAACATCATCGACAAATATTTTTCTATACAGCACACTGAAATTCAGGTAATTATCTCCAAAACTTCTATCTATGCCGAACCCGCCTGTAAAAGAGCTTCCTTTGGTATAATCCACTATATCCTTTTTCTGAAAGCCCACATTGGTAAGTAAAGCCCCCTCTCCCCTTATACCCCACTTTCCTTTCACCAGCTCAAAATCATAGCCAAACATATGGCCTTTAAAATATTCAGCCTTAACCTTATTTAGGTTGGCATCCAAACGATATGACGGAAAATCCTGAAATCCTCGGAAATAATAAATAGACCAGTCAACTTCCCGGAAGGTGCTCGAAAATCTTCCACCGTATTCTATGTTTTTCATATTTTTTGATGGCAGATTCTCTTCTACCGGCAACGGGAAGTGTACTATATTAAATGGAGAACTTTTCTCGTTTAACTCATCATAGGTACCCTCTTCGAAAAGAGGCACCACGATGAAATCAAGGCGGCTTGCCTCTCCAAAATAAGGAGATACCATGAAAAGAGGGACGGGTAACTTTGCTTCCTTTCTTTCAGCCTCCAAGAAGAGTTTAGAGATATCCAATGGATTTATGATGTCGGTAGGTGCTAATTGATCGAGTTTTCCCCAAATAACTTTAGAGTAACCAATTTTAACCTCAACCTTCGGAAATGAAAAATTAAGATAAGCATCATCTGCTTTCACTAAAATATCATTTTCGTCTTCTTCTCTATTAGACAAAAGTCCATCTATGCGGCCACTGAGATAAAAAGTGAGCCAATCCTTTAAATCTACCTCCTCCTCTAATAAAAACCTGCTTCGTGACTCAAATATATCTTCTTTATTAGGGAAGTATATAACTCTAGTCTCTATGTATCCATTAAGGGAATACGCAGGCCCACAGGGTAACAGCACAAAAGAGAAAAATACCACCGGCAATATAATTCTTCGTATTTTCATGGTTTAAATTTTCTTATTAAAAACCTTCTCGTTGCCACTATGCTTGAGGGAAGGACTAATATATCTCCAATGAGGGCAAAGAATAAAGTCAGGGCAATTAACATTCCAAATTCTCGTGTAGGCTGAAAGCCGGATATTAAAAGGATTAAAAATCCCGCCATATTTATCACCGAAGTAAAAATAATGGCATCCCCGACAGAAACAGTAGTTTCCTTTAAGGCATCTTGGACGGGAAATTTGTTAGATTTAAGTTCTTTCCTGAATCTGGAGATAAAGTGAATGGTATCATCTGCGGCGATACCCAGGGCTACAGAAGCTATCATTACGGTTCCAGTGTTAAGGGCAATACCAGACCACCCCATAATCCCCATAATGAATATTATTGGTAGTAAGTTAGGTATTATGCTTAATCCACCATATCTTGCTGACCAGAAAGCAATAAACAGAACTCCTATTACCGATAAAAATGCTAAAGAGAAACCTCTGATTTGGCTTTCCAGGAGGTATTCTTGCAGTAAATTATATAGATAAATAGTTCCAGTCAGAGTAATACTTATCCCTGTTCCTGAAAAGGTCTCTTTCGCCATTTTCTCCAGCAAATTGCCCAGGATTAGACTTTTTCGGGAAGGCATAGATTCAGTCTTTATAGATATTCTCCCTTGTGCATAATCGGGTGTGACTATGTTTTCCAATTCTTTTCTACCATCGTCAGAGAGGGTAAATAAAAGTAGCTCCTGCGCTATTAGAGATTTAGAGTCGGGTATTCTGTAATATTCAGGGTTATCCGCCTCTAATGCCTTGTTTATCCTTTTCACATAATCTACCAGAGAAATCAGCTTTTTGACACGAGGAAGTTTTTCAATCTCCGAAGACAGCTTATCCACTCTTTTTAATATTTCCGGTTCCTTTAACACATCTTCCTCACCTTTGATGACTATTTCCATAACTCCAATTCCAGAAAGATTCTTATCCACCAGCATAGAGGATTTATAAAAATCTCCTTTTTTAGGGAACCATTCGATTTGGTTTGTTTCTATCTTTACTTTTGTAATACCCCAACCAAAGAAGATGAATCCGAGAACTGCCACTACTAAAGTATATTTAAATCTTCTTTCGTTAAATTTAGAGATCCCATTTAGAAGGTGTTTTAAGCCTCGACCTCTCTTTATTTCTTGGTTAGAGGGTAATAGACTTAACAATAGAGGCACTAGGGTGATAGAGATAAAGAAAGCAAACATAATCCCCGCTGCTGAACCGATACCAAAGTGCTTCACTGCATCAATATGGCTGATAGACAAAGATAATAGTCCAAAGGCAGTGGTTATGCTGGTAATGAAACAGGGAATAGTAATATATTTTATAGTACGTATAAAGGCCTCTCTCTTTTTAGAATCTTCTCTTACCTCATCGAAATATTTCATTATATGAATGCAGTTGGCTATGGATAAGATCATAACCAAAGGAATGAGCATCCCTGTTACTACATTAAAGGTATATCCCAAAGCTGAATAAAACCCCAATGCCCAGCAGAGGCTCATCCCTATAACTAAAAGGATGATAAGATTTTTATACAAAGAGCGGAATAAAACGAATATAAATATACAGATTACAGCAATTGTCAGAAGTGGGAATATACTCTGGTTTTGTTTAGTGAATCTGTTAAATTCAGACATCGCTCTCATATCGCCGGAAAGAGACACTTCTAAATTCCTTGGTCTTCCTTTATGAGCTATCTCTTCAACCTGACAGACCGCTTTATCTGTTTCCTCGGCAGGCATGTCCTCAAAGGTAATCACGATAGCGGTAAATTTTTCATTGGATGAAACCAAATAATCTCTGAACAGCTCGTCTTCGAGGGCGTATTTTCTTATTTTCTGTAAGTTATTTGTTTCTAATTCTAAAAGAAGGGGATTAATCTCAATACCTTCTGAAGTCCCGATTACTTTGTTGGCGTTTGCCAGACTATGGACTCGCTTTACTTGAGCTAAGTCTTCAAACTCTTCTGTCTTTTGCTTGATATAGTTTAAGACCTCTAAGGAAAATATATCTTCAGAGCGTAGAACAACCATTAAGACCCTTCCACCTTCAAATGTATCTCGATAATCCTCATAAACGATGTAATCTGGGTCACTCACTGAAAACCATGCCTTGAGTGAGTTATCCATCTCAATTTTAATTAAAGAACCAAAAACAACCGTTACCGCAATGATTGGGCCCAGCCAGAAGAATCTGAACCTATATAAAATTTTGGCCAATCTTTCCATTATCTCTTTAGCTTTCTTCTTTCAAAACGGTCATCAGAAATACCTTTGTTATACTGAACTTCTTTCACCTTGATGGATGTCTTATGATTGGTTTTGAGATTTTCCATTAAAAGTTCCAGTGAAGTCCAGATTCCATCGATTTTTTCCAGTTTCAAAACTTTGTAGATCTTTTCAATTTCCCCTTTCTTGCTATAATATTCTGCTTTAGTTACAACGAAATTGTCCTTCCTGACCCAGGAAAGGATTTTCGGATATTTGGAACCCTTCTCCTTTGGATATGAGGCTAAAAGATAACAATTTTTCCCTTCATAGATTATCCCTTCTTCTATTAATTGGTAGGTATAGTCTTCCAATTTTCTGCCCGATATATCCTCATAGGAGAAGTCTGTGCCAACGAAGTTTTCATCTTTCTCTCGAGTAGCGATCCTTCTTATCCTGCCAAGGGCAGGGAGATAGAGAAACCTTTCGTTGTCTCTCCCTTTGTGCTCCCATACCAAAAAAGATGTCCCTTTTATATCCTTAGGGTAAGTAAACTTGAGAAGTAGCTTGTCTTTTCCATCAAAATCTTTTCGGATTATGAAAAGTCTTCTTTTCCTTTCTTTGCCCTTCTTGCCTATTAGGGTCATGTCCATTTTAAAACTTGCATCATCACCCTTTTCTCTCTCATCTGTCTTTTGGGCAACCCATAAACCTGTGGGTTGGGAGAAACCAATCTCCATGCCTGATAGCAGGAAGATCAAACTTAGTAAACATAGTAAGCAACGCCTCATCTTTTTATACCTCCTTCTGGATTCCTTCTAATAATGCCTTAGCAAATTGAGTCCAAATTTTTTCATAATCTATCTTTTCGCCACTTATCTAATTCGGTATATATTATAGTTAAATAATTGACATAGGGTCAAATATAATTTTTAAGGCACTTGATCTCCTGAAGCGGGCAGGGCACTTTAAATGCCTTTCCTTTTCATGAATTCAATTAAAAAGGGTTTTGTCGTCTGTGAAAGACAAAGTGGCTATGCTCACGGTCCAATATGGCGACGAGGTGCTGGCAGGTGCCGCAATCAATGCAGCTACCTTCATCCTTCTGCATCTACCAGAGGATTATATTGCCTCCGGGGCAGCGGCTTTGAGCCTGTTCATTTCTTCTTCCCAGCGAAGGTTAGGCCGATGATTCCTCGTGATTTCGCTTTTGCATTATAAAAAACACCGAGCCATACCATTCTTTGTATTTCTTAAACAGGTCTATCTCCCGTTGTTCCTTGTCAAGTACTGCAAGGACCTCGGAGTCATCGACATACTTCGTGCGAAGATCTTGGATTCGCCTCTCTAGGGGACCGTAGTACTCAATCCACCAGGCGTCCTCTGGTAGGGTGAAATGTCCAATGAGGTCATAGCCGCAGCCAGGGATCAGCTCCAGGTTTTTCGGGACGTTCCTTATGCCTGGATAGATCTCCTTCCAGTAGTTGTAGATTTCCTGCGGTGGATCCGGACGCAGCCAGGTCATCTCATGAACAACCAGGAAGCCGTTGGGCTTGATCAACCGTTGCCACTCCTTGAGGCCCCTTTCAAATCCGATGATGAAGATGGAGCCCTCGGCCCAGATGATGTCAAAGCTCTCATCCGGGAAATCCATCTCGAACATCGAGCAGTTCACAACCCGGATACGTTCCGAAAGCCCTGCCTCTTCGATTTTTTTTATAAATTTATCTAGGTAGGGTTGGTGGAAATCTAATCCGATTATCTCGCCTTCACTCAACCTTGCAAGTTCCATCGTCGGCCCACCCGTGCCACAGCCAATATCCAGGATGCGGGGTCTGTCCAGTTCGGGAAGCATTTGGAACGCCCTTCTCGTGTATTGGTTTCTTCCGGGGCCTTCTCTTGGAAGGTCTTGATGTAGCTCGAAGAAGATGTCCCTGGACATTGCCTGCTACCGCAGAATCAGGTGCTTTCTGATGAATATCAATGCTGACTTCTCTTAAACAAAAAAATCCTCGCCTGTTTGCCTGAATAAGAAAATCCTCCCCGTTCTATTGCATCTATCAATTTTTTCTCAGACCCTCTGGTCTTTTTATAAGAAAGCAGACCCCCGGGTTTCAAGATACGATGTATTTCAGATATTATGTTTTCTTGTCCGCCAACAATGTGAGGAAGATTGAAGATAAAGGCAAGGTCAATGCTCTGTTCCGGAAGCCTGGTGTCGGATGCATTGGTAAGCATAGGCTGAACATTTTGTATGCCTTTGCTCTCAATTTTCTTTTGAACCCTTTTGATAGCGAGCGGATGAACATCCACAGCATAGACAATGCCTTCATTTCCCACGATGTTTGCCGCTGGAATGGTAAAGAACCCTGGACCACATCCAACCTCCAGCACTTTTTGACCGGGCTTCAGTCCTGCCGTTTTTAGCAGCTTGTATGGATTTATTAATATCGGGAGAAATGGGTTGTCATGCATCAAGGTTATGATCATGAAAGCAAATTTCGATGGCGTATGCTCAGAACGACGACGTCTTTTATTAATTTTGTTGTTCATTTTTTCTGTCCTTTTTAGGAATTTGGGGGACGGTCTTAACTATTAAATATTCAATTTTATAACTTAATGTTTAAGATGTGACTCTTCCTTCTTTCTCGGCGGCCCTGGTCGCCTCATAGGCCGAGAGCATCTGGTTCAGGGTAGGGGAGGGGAGGTCCTTGGGGTCCATCCCCTATACGGCCCCCATCCGCTTGAGCTGCACCATCAGAACGGAGATGGCCGCAGGGGTGACCCCTGATATCCTGCTGGCCTGTCCCAGGGTCATGGGCCTGATGGTCGAGAGCTTCTCCTTTATCTCCCGGGAGAGACCGGGGATTGCGTCGTATCTCATATCCTCCGGTATTCGCACCCGCTCCATCCGCCGGAACCGCTCCACCAATTCCTCCTGTTTCTTGATATAGCCTGCGTACTTGATCTCCAACTCCACCTGTTCCACTACCTCCAGAGGGAGGGAATTGGAGGAGGGATCGAAGGCCTGGAGGTCTTTGTAGGAGAGTTCTGGTCTGCGCAAGAGCTCTTCAAGGGAGGTGACGTTCTTAATGGGGTTGCTCCTCAACTCCTGCAGCTTGTCATTGACCCCCGAAGTCGGTCTGATCTTGACCTCCTTGAGCCGCCCTATCTCGCAAGCGATGGCTTTCTTTTTCTTCCTAAACTTATTGTAGGTCTCTTCGTCCACCAGGCCGAGGCAATAGCCTTTATCCATGAGGCGCAAATCTGCATTGTCCTCCCGCAAGATGAGCCTGTATTCGGCCCGGGAGGTGAACATGCGATAGGGCTCTTTGGTCCCCTTGGTGACCAAGTCGTCGATCAGGACACCGATATATGCCTCGGAGCGATCGAGGATAAAGGGTTCCTCTCCCTTGATCTTCAGGGCAGCGTTTACCCCCGCCATGATCCCCTGGGCAGCCGCCTCTTCGTAACCGGAGGTCCCGTTGATCTGTCCAACGTGATAGAGTCCCTCTATTAGCTTGGTCTCCAGGGTGGGCCTGAGCTGGACCGGGTCAACATAGTCGTACTCAATGCCGTACCCTGGGCGCATGATCTCTACTCTCTCCAGCCCCTCGATGCTGCGCAATGTCTTGAGCTGGATATCCAGGGGGAGGCCTGTAAAGAGACCGTTGGAATAGTACTCGTGAGTACGCAGACCCTCGGGCTCCAGAAAGATCTGGTGTCTCTCCTTTGCTGGAAACAGAGCCACCTTGTCCTCCACCGAAGGGCAGTACCGGGGCCCCATCCCCTCGATTATCCCGCTGAAGAAGTATGAGTGATCGAGCCCGCTGCGGATGATCTCATGGGTCTTGGGATTGGTATAGGTGATATAGCAGGGGAGGAGTTTCTTCGGGAGTTCCCTGGTGGAGAATGAGAAGGGGCGCGGGGGGTCGTCGCTCTCCTGCTTGCCGAGGCGGGAGAAGTCGATGGTCTTGCCGTCCACCCGGGGAGTGGTGCAGGTCTTGAGCCTGCCCAGCTCGAAGCCGATCTCCCTGAGGCTCTCCGAGAGCCGCACCGAAGGGAGTTCCCCCATCCTGCCGGCAGGGAAGTGGGTGAGGCCGATGTGGATGAGGCCGTTGAGGAAGGTCCCTGGGGCGATGATCACCGTTTGGCCGTGGAAGACCTCATGGGTGCTCGTTTCCACCCCTTCGACCCTTCCATCCCTAACCAGGATCCTATCCACCAGGCCCTGTTTTATCTCCAGACCGGGCTGGCTCTCCATGACATACTTTATCCGCAGCCGGTAGGCTTGGCGATCGGACTGGGCCCTGGAGGACTGTACTGCGGGACCCTTTCTGGTGTTCAACCTTCGGAACTGGATGGCCGTGGCGTCGGTGTTTTTGGCCATCTCACCACCCAGGGCGTCGATCTCCTTGACCAACTGCCCCTTGGCCAATCCCCCGATGGCGGGATTGCAGGACATGAGGCCGATGGTGTCGATGTTTATGGTAAGCAGGAGGGTTTGACACCCAAGACGGGCGGCAGCCAGGGCCGCCTCACAACCCGCATGTCCCCCACCCACTACAATTACCTCGTATCTCTTGGGGTGGATAATCATTTCTTTATGCTAATTTTTTTATATGGTTCTTTTCCCAAAAAGTTGTTAAAAAGGATCCAAGGATTCATCTCATAGGGTTCCAGCGGTCTAGGGTCCTAGGGTTCTAGTGAAAGACAAACACCCTTGAGCCCTTGAATCCTTGAACCTTGATTGTAGGTTGCCCTCTTCAATCCTCTCAATTCTACCAACTAAATTAGAGAAGTTTTTTTACATTATAGCATCTTTTCCCTGTTCCTGAAACTGGCAAAAAATCGACAAAAGGGTACAATAGATTTAAGACCTAGAGGGAGATAATGTACCATCTACTGGCGGATTTTGCCTTTTCGCTCCACCTCGCCTTCATCATCTTCGTGATCTTGGGGGCCTTCCTGGTGTGGAGGTGGCCCTGGTTGGCCCTCCTGCACATTCTGTCGGTTATCTGGTCCTTGGCGATCCAGTTTCTCCCCAATGTCCCCTGTCCATTGACCCCCCTGGAGCAGATGCTGCTGCGTAAGGCGGGTGAGGAGGGCTACACAGGTGGGTTTGTGGACCACTACATCGTCCCCCTCATCTATCCCGAGGTTGAACCTCGCTTCCACTACGAGGCCGGGGTCTTTCTATTGGTGGTAAACCTTGTAATCTACGTATTGATAATCATCCGAATCAGGTCAAAAAGATCCAAACGATAAGGGACTGAGGGGACAAACTCCTTGCATATAAGTGGATAATCCAACCTGGCCAATCCAGAGATCCTCTGAGGTCCTTGATCTACAAAAGAGATCTATTATTAAAAGAGGACAAAGAGCAAGAAAAGCATTAGAAGAAGTCAAAAAAGCTTGATGAGTTAATGGACAGCGTCTTTTTCCAGCTTGACACAAAACCATCGCTTCCCTATACTGCCAAGGCGGTTGCCTGTTCACATCAAACCCTTTCCCGTGGCTCTGATGAACTATTTTTTATATCTGATCAACCTTAGCTGAACATTTAATATAAAAGTAGAAAGGAGCCTCTGAGTGCCAAAACGCAAGGATATCAAGAAGGTTATGATTATCGGTTCAGGGCCCATTGTTATTGGTCAGGCATGCGAGTTCGATTATTCTGGCACCCAGGCCTGCAAGGCCCTTAGGAAGTTGGGTTATGAGATCGTGCTGGTCAATTCCAACCCTGCCACCATTATGACAGACCCCGGAATGGCCGATATGACCTACATTGAGCCGCTCACCTTTGAGGCCATGAAGGAGATCGTTGAAAAGGAACAGCCTGATGCAATACTGCCCAATCTCGGGGGGCAGTCCGGACTGAACCTTACTTCGCAGCTGGCGCGCGCTGGTGTATTGGACGAATATGGCGTCAAGGTGATCGGCGTTGAGTTGGATGCCATAGAGCGCGGCGAGGACCGCCTGGCATTCAAGGAGACCATGAACCGGCTAGGCATCGAGATGCCGAAGAGCGAAATCGCCTATAGCGTCGAGGAGGCGGAAAAGATTGCCGCTGGACTCAGCTACCCGGTGGTCATCCGCCCTGCCTATTGTCTGGGCGGCACCGGCGGCGGCCTGGTTTACAACATCGAGGAGCTGCGTACCGTTGCCAGTCGCGGTCTTTCGGCAAGTCTCGTCGACCAGGTGTTGGTGGAGGAGTCGGTCCTGGGATGGGAGGAATTGGAGCTCGAAGTGGTGCGCGACGCCAAAAACCAGATGATCACCGTCTGTTTCATCGAGAATGTGGATGCCATGGGCGTGCACACGGGCGATTCCTATTGCACCGCGCCCATGCTCACCATCGACTCCGAACTCCAGAAACGTCTCCAAAAGCATTCCTACGACATCGTCGAGGCGATCCGGGTCATCGGCGGCACGAACATCCAGTTTGCCCACGATCCCAAAACTGGCCGGGTGGTGGTGATCGAGATCAATCCCAGGACATCTCGCTCTTCGGCGCTGGCCTCCAAGGCCACAGGCTTCCCCATCGCTCTCATCTCCGCTATGTTGGCCGCAGGACTGACCCTGGATGAAATCCCATATTGGCGGGAGGGGACCCTTGAGAAATATACGCCTTCAGGGGACTATGTGGTGGTCAAGTTTGCCCGCTGGGCATTTGAGAAGTTTCGGGATGCCGAGGACAAGCTGGGCACCCAGATGCGCGCCGTTGGCGAGGTGATGAGCATCGGCAAGACATACAAAGAGGCCCTTCAGAAAGCCATCAGATCCCTGGAGATCGGCCGATATGGGCTTGGCTTCGCCAAGGACTTTCATGAGAAGTCCCTGGATGAGCTGATGGAGCTCTTAAACGAGCCCTCCAGCGAGCGACAGTTTATCATGTACGAAGCCCTGCGCAAGGGAGTCGACGTGGAAAAGCTTTACGAGAAGACATATATCAAGCCCTGGTTCATCGAGCAGATGAAGGAACTCGTGGAACTGGAGGGAAAGATCCTCCAGTACAAAGGTAGGGGATTGCCTGAAGACCTATTTGTGCAGGCCAAGAAAGATGGATTTGCAGATCGATACCTTTCCCAGCTGCTCGGCATCCCGGAAAAGGAGATCAGACAGCGGCGCAATGCCCTTGGTGTGCTCCAGGGGTGGCAACCGGTACCCGTGAGCGGCGTGAAGGATGCGGCCTACTATTTTTCAACATACAATGCACCTGACCAGGTGGCGACAAGCCAGCAACCAAAAGTTATGGTCCTGGGCGGGGGGCCCAACAGGATCGGGCAGGGAATTGAATTTGATTACTGCTGTGTTCATGCGGCATTTGCCCTGCGGGACGAGGGATTAGAGTCTATTATGGTCAACTGCAATCCTGAGACCGTCTCCACCGATTACGACACCTCAGATAAGCTCTATTTCGAACCCCTCACGGTCGAGGATGTGTTGAGTATCTACGAAAAGGAGAAGCCCATTGGGATTATTGTTCAGTTCGGGGGCCAGACCCCCCTCAATATCGCCAATGAACTGGCTGAAGCGGGTGTGAAGATCTTGGGGACATCACCGGAGACCATAGACCTGGCAGAGGACCGGGACTGCTTCCGTCAAATGATGCGCAAGTTGGACATTCCCATGCCAGATGCGGGTATGGCCAGCACCCTGGAAGAAGCCCTGACTGTGGCCGAGAAAATTGGTTATCCCCTGATGGTCAGGCCCTCCTATGTGCTCGGCGGACGTGGCATGGAGATCGTCCACGACGAGGAGATGCTCAGACGCTATGCGACAGCAGCCGTGGATGTGACTCCCGATCGGCCCATACTCATCGACAAGTTCCTAGAAAACGCCATCGAGGCCGAGGCAGACGCCATTGCCGATGGCACCGATGCCTTTGTCCCTGCGGTGATGGAGCATATCGAGTTGGCTGGTGTCCATTCGGGGGACTCTGCCTGTGTAATTCCTCCCATCAGCATCCCCACAAGACACTTAGATACTATCTATGATTACACCAGAAAGATCGCCGTGGAGCTCAATGTGGTCGGACTGATGAACATCCAATACGCCATTGCCAACGATATAGTATACGTACTGGAGGCCAACCCCCGTGCCTCGCGAACTGTACCGCTGGTTTCAAAGGTGTGCAACATCCCCATGGCGCGGGTGGCCACCCAGCTCATGCTCGGCAAAAAGCTCTCTGAGCTGGACATCAAGCCCAAGTCCATCCCTCACTTTGGGGTCAAAGAGGCGGTCTTCCCCTTCAATATGTTCCCAGAGGTTGACCCCCTCTTGGGTCCAGAGATGCGGTCCACAGGTGAGGTCTTGGGGGTAGCCAACTCCTTTGGGCTCGCCTTTTTCAAATCCCAGGAGGCTGCCAGCCAGCGGCTTCCCACTGACGGAACTGTGCTGATTACTGTATTCAAGAAGGACAGGCCAGCAGTTCTGGAAGTAGCCAAGCAGTTTCAGAAATTGGGTTTTAAGATCAAGGCCACTAAGGGCACCCACAGGTTTTTGGTCAACCATGGCATTTCATCCGAGCACATCCTCAAAATGCACGAAGGCCGGCCCAACATTGTCGATGGTATTATGAATAAGGAGATTGACCTGATTATCAATACACCAAGCGGCAGGTTGAGCAAGTACGATGATTCTTACATTCGCAAGGCGGCCATCAAGTACAAGGTACCATATATTACCACCCTGGCCGCAGCCGCAGCCGCAGCAAAGGGCATCGCCACTTACAGGCGAGGCAAGGGTGGGGTCCAGTCGCTTCAGATCTACCATAGGTATATTAAGTAACCTGAGAGGCGAGCGTCCCCTTACGCATGGAATTTATCACATTTTAAACCAAAGTCATCGGAGACAGGAGGATATGAAGATGAGACAAAGGGAGGTAACTTGCCCCTTTTGTGATGCGGAGATCCCATTAGATGGGGATGAGAAAGAAGGGGAAGAGATCTACTGCTCCTATTGCCACATGAAGCTAATATTGGAAAGGAGAGAAAAGAAGCTGGAGGCCGTGGAGGAAGAGGAATGAGGATCTCTCCCCAGATCCTGGCCATCGACATCGGGGCCGGGACCCAGGACATCCTCGTCTACCAAAGGGGGAGGGAGGAAGAGGACAACCCCCAACTGGGCCTCCCCAGGGGGTAACATGATGCTGACCGGTCCCTGGGGCCTGGTGGCGGGAGCAAAATTAAAAGGCCTACTTCCTGAAGAGGGCAAAGAAAAGCGTCAATAGGCGAATGATAATGATGCAGGTCGTGTACTATTGAATGTCTTTACTTTGATTTGTTTTCTCTCTTTTGCATAGAAATATTTTTGTATAATCCGAAAATGTAGAAAGCCATGAAGAAAAGCTTTCCCGCTTGGGATAAGCACGGCAAGCCCATATTGATTGCCAGGATCTCTGGAATGACATCTTAAATCATTGTGTTAGCAATTTAAAGGAATAGACTCGACGAAGTCAAGAGAAGATTAAATTCTACTCCATACTTTTGATGGAGTGCAGATGACATGATGAGGATTTCAGGGGTATCAGGCTTTGCCTGCCTTGGTGTACCTGCTTTCACGGATCATCTATTAGTTTGTCTACCACCTTTATTTGATATAATCCACATCGTCATCATTTTCACTTCCTTCGTTTTGCTGTTTGTGTGGGTTGCGTAAGAAGTTCAAAGCTTCACTGATTGCCATTTTGGACCATTTTTTATAATAAAGGTTTAAAAATCCATGTTGAGCATCAGGATATTTATCCCTTGAAAAGAATAGAGTCTTATAAGGGATGTCCCTATTGGGAAATATGCGGTGGTGGTTACGGAATTCACTGGCCTGATATTGACGAAGATTTGAGTACTGAAGGCTTACTTCGTGGTGCACCTGCTCCACGCAATCTCAAAATTGCCTAACAAATCCTCCCATCGTACGGCTTAGGAAGACAATGGGGTTCGGCCCCTGACATTTAATTCGATTTAGAAAATCAGGGTTAAACATACAAAACACCTTTGATAAACCGGCCCCCACAAAAGGGGCCTTTTTACTGCCGGAGTATAGTTAATATGACAAAATAATTTCGTAACATATATTAATACATTTAAGTGCCTTTACAACCCGCCTTAAAAGCCGCATAATGGCCCCTACATTAACCATTGATTATCTATTGTATGTGTCCTCCTCATTTTAATGCGATTTAGGGGCCAAAAATCCTCATTTCGACTGCAAAGCTACAGAGCGGTGGAGGAATAAGATGAGAAAAAAGATCGTTCTCCTAATTGTCATCCTTCTCATGCTGGGTGCCCTCTTTTATTATTTCTTCTATTACCGAGACCGTGGTGGTCCAGGACAACTCCTCCTCTCAGGGACGATGGAGGTCACTGAGGTGGAGATCTCACCGGAGCTCTCGGCAAGGGTAGTGGCCCTCTATCACCGGGAGGGTGATCAGGTAACGGAGGGCGACCCCTTGCTCGACCTGCAGGGGAGCGACCTGAAGGCAAAGCTCCGGGAGGCCACGGCTGCCAAGAGGGCCATCGAGGCCGAGATCTCGTTGAACAGGGTCAAGATGGAAAACGCCCGGCGGGAGTTCAAGAGAAACCTCCAACTCTATCGGGCCAAGGCGATCTCCGCCAGCAGTTTTGATGCCGTCAAGACCGCTTATGAAGTCACCAAGGAGACCTATACCGCCTCCCTGCACAGGCAGGACGAGGTCCAGGCCAGGATCGAAACCCTCCAGTTGCAACTAAAGAAGACCCACCTCTCTTGCCCCATCACCGGAGTGGTCTTGGAGAGGAATGTGGAGGTAGGGGAGGTGGTCTTTCCTGGGATGGTGCTGATGACCATAGGAGATCTGCAGCGCCCCTGGGTCCGGGTCTATATCGGGGAGAGGGATATCGGAAAGGTACGCCTTGGACAGGGGGCCTCGGTAATGACCGATGCCTATCCTGAGCGAAGATTCCCCGGAATCCTGCGCTACATTGCCAAGGAGGCGGAGTTCACCCCAAAAAACGTGCAGACCCGTGAAGAGCGCGTCAAGCTTGTCTACGAGGCTAGGGTCTATCTCGCCAATAAAGAGGGGATCCTGAAGCCAGGGATGCCAATAGATGTCTACTTGCGCCTGGAGGAATAGGTGATGGCCATCATCCAGGTAAGGGGCCTGAAGAAGCGTTTTGGGGATCATGAAGTCATTGGAGGGGTCGACCTCTCCATAGAGGAGGGGGAGGTCTTCGGACTGATCGGCCCGGATGGGGCTGGCAAAAGCACCCTGATCCGGATGATCGCCGGCATCCTGGAGCCCACAGAGGGGGAGATCTATGTACACGGCATCGACGCCATCAGTGCATACGAGGAGATCCGCAGTGCCGTGGGGTATATGCCACAGACCTTCGGCCTCTATGGGGCCCTCACCGTTGAGGAGAACCTCCGCTTTGTGGCCCGCATCCACGGGTTAGGAAGAAGGGAGTTTCAGGACAGGACAGAAGGGCTCTATCGTTTCAGCGGCCTTGGACCCTTTAAGGATCGCCGGGCAGCCCAGCTCTCCGGGGGGATGAGGCAAAAGTTGGGCCTTTCCTGCATCCTGATCCATCAACCCAAGATCCTCCTGCTCGACGAACCCACCATAGGGGTAGATCCCATCTCCCGCCGGGAGTTCTGGAACACACTCCATTCCTTCTCCTCCGAAGGGGTCACGATCTTCATTTCCACCCCTTATCTGGAGGAGGCCGAGAGGTGCCATCGCATCGCCTTCCTACAGGAGGGGAAGATCCTGGAAGTGCTGGATCCTCGGGGGCTGCGGGCACTCTTTCCTTATGCCACATGCGACATCTACGCCCCAGAGATCAGGGGTCTGCTGCGCCGCCTGCGGGAGCGCCTTCCCCTACCCGTCTCCTTTCTCAGCGGCGACCATATCCACTTGGTCTGCGAAAAAGGGGCCCTCGATTCGGGGGAACTGGAGGAGATATTAAAGGAGCTCTACGCGGAAGGTGTCCAATTAAAGAAGACCATCCCCATTGTTCAGGACCTCTATTTTATCTTGGAGAAAAGGGGCCATGTTGCCTGAGGCCCTTCGCCGCAGCACCGCCCTTGCTTACATAGAGACCCTCCTTATCCTCCGGGACAAACGGAGCCTGGGGCTCGCCTTCCTCCTGCCTTTTCTGCTCTTGATCCTATTTGGGTCCTCCCTCTCCTACGATGTGAGGAACATCCCCCTGGCAATCTGGGATCAGGATCGCACCCCGGCCAGTCGGACCCTAATCTGCGCCTTTCGGGGTTCCCCTTACTACCGTATCATCGCCCTCAGGGGAGGATACCCCGAGCTCATCAGGGATCTCGACCAGGGAGAGGCCCTAGTGGCCATGGTCATCCCGCCCGATTTCGGCAAACGTCTGGACAGGGGTCAAGAGGTCCAGGTCCAGTTTATTCTCGATGGCAGCGATTCTACCACAGCCGGCATCTCCATGGGCTATATCCAGGGTATCATGGAAAGGTATAACCTCTCCCTTCAGCAAGAAAAGGCCCTTCGGTGGGTAGAAATTCCGGTAGATCTGGCAATAAGGGTCTGGTTCAACCCGGAGATGGAGAGCCGGAATTTCATCGTGCCCGGCCTGATCGCTGTCATCCTGATGATCATTGCGGCCCTGCTGACCTCCCTCACCCTGGCCAGGGAGTGGGAGACCGGTACTATGGAGACTCTCCTCTCCCTGCCGCTCAGGCCAATAGAGGTGGTCATTGGAAAGATGACCCCTTACTTCGCCATGGGGATGATCAATATCTCCATCCTCCTTCTGGCCAGCCGCTTCATCTTTCAGATCCCCATCAGGGGGAGCATCCCCCTCATCTATCTCTTTGCCTCAGTATTCACCATTGGTGCCATGGGTCTGGGGATATTTATCTCCGGTGTGGCGAAGAGGCAAACCTTGGCCACGCAGATGGCCATCATCACCACCTATCTCCCTGCCCTACTCCTTTCCGGCTTTGTCTTTCCGATCCGCAATATGCCCATCCCCCTTCAGGGTATAAGCTATCTCGTCCCAGCCCGCTACCTCATCCATGCCCTTAAGGGGATCTTCCTCAAAGGTATCGGTCTCTCCATACTCTACCCCCCCCTCCTTCTGCTTTTGGCCTTTGCTATCTTTGTCCTGTGGCTTGCCGCCCGACAAGTCCCCCGTCAGATCAAGGAGCGAAGGAGATGAGCCTGCAGCGTATAAAGGCCCTTTTTCAAAAGGAGATCAGGCAGGCCCTCCGGGATAAGAGGATGCGGATGCTCATCTTCGGCGCCCCTTTAATTCAACTCATCCTCTTCGGTTACGCCGTCAATACCGATGTACACGACATCCGCACAGTAGTCTGTGACCGCTGCGACACCAGCATCAGCCGTGGCCTCGTCGACGCCTTTCAGGCCACCGGTTACTTCCAGATCGTGAAAAGGGTAAGAGAGCCCCGCACAGCAGAACCCCTTTTAGACAAAGGAGAGGTCCAGGTCATCCTGGTCATCCCCGAGGACTTCTCTCGTGCCCTACAAAGGGGTCGACCTGCTGATCTGCAGATGATCGTGGAGGGGACCGACTCAATCGTGGCCTCCACAGCGGTATCCTATGGGAACAGGATAATCGCCGCCTACCTTCAAAAGCTCAAGGAGAGGCATCCCCCCCTCAATAAAAAGATAACCACAGGGAGGCGTTCCCCCCGGATAAGGCCGGAGATCAGGATCTGGTTCAACCCCGACCTTAAAAGCCGCAACTTCTTCGTCCCCGGGGTCATCGCCCTGTTGCTCACCCTTATCTCCCTGATCCTGACCTCCTTTTCTATCGTGAGGGAGTGGGAGGTGGGGACCATGGAACAGCTTATCGTCACCCCCCTTCGGCCGGCCGAGCTGATCGCCGGCAAGACCCTCCCCTTCTTCCTTTTGGGACTGATCAACCTCGCCTTGATCTTTGTGGTGGGGACCCTCTGGTTTCGGATCCCCTTTCAGGGTGATGTCCTTCTGTTGGCCATTTCTGCCGTCCTCTACCTGATCACTGCCCTCGGTATAGGCATCCTCATCTCCACCATCTCCCGGACCCAGCAACAGGCCCTGATGGGGGTCTTCTTCTACTTCATGCCCTCAGTGTTGCTTACTGGGTTTGTCTTTCCCGTCTACAACATACCTGCTATTGTGCGCTGGCTTGCCTACATCAACCCGATGACCTACTTCCTGGTCATCGTGAGGGGGGTCTTCCTCAAGGGTGTGGGGATAGCTGTGTTGTGGCCCCAGCTCTTGTTCCTGACCATTGCCGGGCCGATTTTTTTGGGGATAAGCATAAAAAGATTCCATAAGAAATTAGATTAGAGGGAGAGATGGAGGCGATTGTAGCAGAAGGGCTCACCAAAAAGTTCGAGGATTTCGTCGCGGTGGATGAGGTCTCCTTTTCCATCTCCCAGGGGGAGGTATTTGGTTTCTTAGGCCCCAACGGCGCTGGCAAGACGACCACCATCAGGATGTTCTGTGGCATCCTCCCCCCCACTGCAGGCCGGGCCCTGGTGGCAGGGGTGGATGTGGCCGAGGATCCCGAAAGGATACGGAGCCGGATCGGCTACATGTCTCAGCGCTTCTCCCTCTATAGGGATCTGACCGTCTGGGAGAACCTCTCACTCTATGCGGGGATCTATGGTCTCCTTGAGGGGCACTTTAGGGAGCGCCTCGACGAGGTGATGGAGATGATCGCTTTATCCGGGAAAGAAGGCCTTTTGGTAGAGAACCTCCCCACCGGGTGGAGACAGCGACTGGCCCTGGGGTGTGCCGTGCTGCACCGCCCGGAGGTCCTCTTTCTGGATGAGCCGACCTCTGGGGTGGACCCGGCGGCCCGTCAAGCCTTTTGGGAGCTGATCTATAACCTCTCCTCCCAAGGAACTGCGGTGCTGGTGACCACCCACTATATGGAGGAGGCGGAACAGTGCCACCGGCTCGGGATGATCTTCAACGGGAGGCTGGTCGCCACAGAGACCCCCACCCGGTTAAAGCAGAAGATACCCGGAAGGGTCTATGAACTGGAAGTAGAGGAGATCACCAAGGCCACTGATATCCTGCGCCAGATCCCGGGCATAGCAGAGGTCTCCCCCTTCGGTCGCCGTCTACATATCCTCACCGAGGCAGACGTCCCCACTCAGGAGGAAATCCGCAAAACTCTCGAGGAGGCGGGGGTCTCCGTCCTTGAATTAGAGGCAGTTCCCCCCAGTCTGGAGGATGTCTTCATCTACCTGGCGGAAAAAGGGGGATGAGCGACACAAAGATTTTCAATTCGTAACGACTGGGCCATGTATACCACATAAAATCTAATAAATTTTGTCAATTTAAAAGATTAGATCCTTTATTTACTCACTACTCCTACATTTTTGAAAAATTTTGGTCTAGGTAAGCTATTTCCTGATTTGACAATGTTTGTAATAAGTGGTAAGTGGCACTTTATACTAAGTATTCTTTAGGGAATGACTAAATTAAGGGAGAAAAGGCTGATGAAGATGGCTGAGCTGGTTGAAAGGACAGGGGTGTCAAAGTCTACCATCTTATACTATGTCCGGGAGGGGTTGCTCCCCCCACCGGTTAAGACCAGTAAGAATATGGCCTACTATAGCGAGGATTACATCGACAGGATCCGCTTAATCAAAGAGCTTCAGGAAAAAAGGTTTTTCCCTTTATCCAGGATCAAGGATTTTTTAGAGAAGATGGAGGCCGGTGCGGATCTAGATTCCCTCTTAGAGCTTGATGCTCTTATATTTCATCGAAACGAAATCAAGGAGAAGGCCTACACAGAAGAAGAATTTTTAGAAAAGACCGGCCTAGGGAAAGAAAAACTGGAGGAGGCAGAGAGATTGGAGCTGCTCCTTCCTTTAAGCGTAAAGGGTGAGAAGAGATATGATGAGGAGGACCTGAAGGCAGGGATACGTTTATCAATGGCCCTTTCTGTAGGTATAGATCTGAAGGATCTGGTATTTTATCCCAAATGTGGGGAGAAGATCATCGAAGAGGAGATGGCACTGAGGAACAAGATTATTGCTGGAAAGGAGATAGGCCCTGGGGTCGAGATCACCTCCCGACTTGCCAAGGGGGCCAAAGAACTTCGAACCTATATCCTGACCAGACTTTTTCAGAGAAAGGTACAGGAGGAGATCCAGGAGGGGAGATGGGGTGAGAAAAAGATCCATAAAAGGAGGTAAAAAAGATGTATAGGTACATTCTTTGTGTCAGTATTTGTGCTGTTATATGTGTTATTAATGGAAGATGGTTAATCCAAGCAGTTAGGGAACGCACAACCAGTGAAATCTATATTCATACAGGCTTGGGTATTTTCTTCACCTTGCTAACCCTAGACCTTTATGGGCGAGCAACACCATATAGCAGCGGATAAAAGAGAACCCTTTGATTTCCCAAAAGGTAGCCGGTATAGATTAGGCAGCAGATTTCACGTTAACCTTTTTGTTTGAAAGGAGGTAATAGCATGCTCAACAAAAAGATATCCAGACGTTCCTTTCTCACCATTTCAGCCATAACCGCTGCATCCTTTGCCCTGGATTGGAAAAGGATCACGGCCTATGCCGCTAAGATGGGCCCCAAGAGTGAGTATCCGACCGTGATCATCGGGGCTGGATTGGGCGGGCTGTGTTGCGGGGCCTATCTGGCCAGGCAAGGGATTCCGATAACCGTAGTTGAGCAACACAATGTCCCAGGAGGCTATGCCACCTCCTTTGACAGGGCTGGAGGAAAGTTTACATTCGAGGTATCCCTGCACGGAACCTCGATCAACAATAATGCCCCGGCACGCATCCTGCGAGATGTAGGTGTCCTGGATAAACTGCAGTTGGCCCAACTCCCTGAGGTCTACCGTCTGAAGACCCCTGACCTGGATATTTCGGTTCCCCAGAAAGACCCGGAGGCATACATTCGCCTCTTGGCCAAGCACTTTCCCGATGAAACCGAGGGCATCCGAGGCTTTGTCCAAGAAATGATCGGCATTGCCGAAGAAACTAACAGTTATCACCAAAAAGGGAGATTGTACAAGCGCATCTTCAGGGTCATCTTCCCGATTCAGTATCGCAAGATGTGGAATGTTCGGGACAAGACCCTAGCTGAGCTGATGAACGAATATGTCAAAGAGCCTGCGCTCCAAGATGTTTTGGCCGCCCTGTGGGGCTATTACGGTCTGCCACCATCCAGGCTCTCCGGGTTCTACTATGCAAATGCCACCGGAGGCTACCTCAAGAACGGTTCCTACTACGTTAAAAACCGTTCCCAAGACTTGAGCTATGCATTGGCCGACGTGATCGAAAAATCTGGTGGAAAGATCCTGTACGAAACCTTAGCGCAAAAGATCTTGGTCAAGGATGGGGCCGCGCAGGGGGTGGTTATATCAGGAGGGAAGGTCTTGCCTGCCCGGGCTGTGGTCAGCAACGCCAGCGCACTTACCACGTTCAAAGAGATGTTACCTCGGAAGGTTGTTCCACCCGATTACCTAAGAGAGCTAGAAGGATACCGTCCCAGTATCTCAACCTTTATTGTATGGCTTGGGTTGAACCGAGAATTAAGGGGAAAGATAAAAGGATTCAGTACCCACGTGGCTTCAGGTCGAGGAGCGGAGGCCGATTATCAATCCTACCTAATGGGAGAGGTCGACAAGGGTCCCTTCAGCGTCAGCATCTACGATAATATCTTCAAAGGTTACTCCAGGCCGGGGACATCCAGTCTGATGATCTTATTT
Source organism: Deltaproteobacteria bacterium (assembly GCA_019308925.1). NCBI lineage: Bacteria > Pseudomonadati > Myxococcota > Myxococcia > Deltaproteobacteria bacterium. The sequence goes on along the minus strand of JAFDHG010000006.1, from coordinate 31,268 downwards.
CTGTGCGGGTTTAAACCATGGCGAAAATTTGAGGCAGATTACCGGGCAGGGTGCAAGAAAGCCTATTACAAGGAAAAGGAGCGATGGACCAATATCCTCATCCGCAGGGCTGAAAAGGAGTTAGTACCCGGACTCTCCTCGATGATTGAGGTCAAGGAAGCGGCTACACCCCTGACAAACTGGCATTACACCCGGAATGCTGAAGGGGCCATCTATGGCTTTGAGCAGTCCATGGACAACGCCTATATGAATCGGATCAGCAACCGGACTCCCATCAAAGGGCTTTATTTGGCCAGCGCATGGGGGTATCCTGGTGGTGGATACGCTGGAGTACTCAGAGGCGGGCAGCGGGCCTTTCAGGTGATGATGGAGGATTGGGGGGGCTGATATTATTTTTACTTATATGTGTTGACAGCCGTTTGAAAAGATGCAAGGGTCTTTAAAGAGGATCCATTATGAAGAAAAGGTCTTTTAAGGTCGCCCCCTTTGAGAAGTACATGCATATGGAGATCCTGGAGATCGGGGAGGGATTTGCCAGGGTGAGGATGCCCTATAGAGATGAGTTCACCAACCCTGCGGGGAAGATCCATGGGGGCGTCATCGCCTCACTGGTGGATACTGCCATGGCGGTGGCCGTCTTCTCCTTGGTGGGACCAGGAGTAAGATATTCCACTGTAAGGCTGGAGATAAAGTACAAGGCCCCGGTGAGGGATGGGGAGATGCTCGCCGAGGCCAAAATCAATATACAGAAAAAGAGGCTCTTTAAGGTGGAGGCGGCGGTAAAGGACGGAGATGGTCAGGTGGCGGCCACGGCCACGGCGACCTTCATGCTTACGAACCAGGGTCATTAGCACCTTTAAGCTATCTCCCCTCCTCTGCCTTATAGATGTTGCACAGGAGGGTTCTGAGGTTGATGGACCCCAAGCCGATTATTTGCCGATCAAACCGATCTCACCTCATACATTCTTCGCTATTCTTTGCTTAATCTCCTCCAGATCTCCAAAATGGATACAATGGGCCAGGCAGACGTTGTCGGCGCACGCAGGCAACAGCCCCTTATCCACCCGCTGGTAGCAGAGGTTGCATTTCTGTGCAATACCCTCCTCAGCGTCAAAGGCAATGGCATCGTAAGGGCATACCTCAATACATAACTGGCACCCTGTGCATTTTTCATAATCCATCACCACAATACCATCTTCTCTTTTGATGATTGCCTCTTCAGGACAGGCATCCGCGCAGGGAGGCTCGTCACAGTGTCTACAGACATTAACCCGAAAAACAAATTCCAGCTTGCCATCGACCATCTTGGGCCCATCTTCTGAGACAGAAATTAACTTGACCCCGTCAGCAGCATGGTTTTCCTGTTTGCACGCTACCTCACAGGCCTTACACCCCCAGCAGGCTTCATGATCGATAACCAGAGCATATTGTTTCATGACTTTTCTCCTTCTTTCATCTCAGGATAGATCTTGCATAAAAGCACCCGCACATTCGTTGCCCCCATCGCAGGGTCGCATATTTCATAGGCATTGTCCGTTAAAATGTTGATGTTCGATACATCCCAACCGTGGCCAGGGTCTTTTCTCTCAGGAAACCACCACGCATGCTGAGCGCCCACAACCCGCGGATCTATACCGGCGAAGAGCTTGGCTCGCTGCCTGACTCTACCACGCGGGGATTCGATGGTAACCCAATCTCCCTCCTTAATTCCCTCCTTTGCTGCCGTCTCAGGGTGAATCTCAACCATAGGCTCCCTGTGAAGCTCCCGCAGCCACGGCACCTGACGATTTTCGGTATGGAAAAACCCAGGCATCCTCATGCCTGTGATAAGGATGTACGGGTACTCTTTGTAAACTTCAGGGGTACTGACCGGGCTTTCAGGCATTTCATGGTACTGGGGAAGAGGATCGTAGCCCCATTTTTCCAGCAGCGTTGAGTACAGCTCGAATTTACGGGTGGGCGTCGAAAATCCCTTCTCCTTGTATTTCTGATACTTCACCTCTCCTCGTAGGTAATCCATCTTTTTGAAATCCTGCCACGTGATACCCATCGGTTCCAAAATGTAATCCAGGCCTCCTTCAAAGGTGTCCCACCAGTATTCACCCTGCCCTACTCGATGGGCGAGGTCATTGAGCATCTCATGATCGGAGCGGCACTCACCCACCTGAATAACCTTTCGCCGAGGCAACAGGTAACCATGCCGCTTCCAAAAGTCCCCGATATAGTCCATCTCTAACCAGGTAGCCGCAGGCAACACAATGTCCGCCAATTCGGCCGTTGGCGTCATGAAGAAGTCAGACACAACCATGAATTCGACCTTTTCAAGAGCTTTGTACACCTCTCTTGCATTGGCACGAGTCATCACAGGATTTGAGCTGATGAAAAAGAGCATCTTCACTGGATACGGTTTTTCTTCAAGGATGGCATCCCATACACACTTGGGGTTGATAATGGCAAAGTTGCCGGCAAGACGGAACCAATCGCCGCCTAATCGTTTCACCGCTTGCTCCTTGGACAACATGCGGTGGGCACCGAATTCACCGACATTAAGTATTTTCGGTGCCCCGAAGAGTACCTGTCCACCCGGAACATCGATATTTCCGGTGATCCCCATGAGCACCATCAGTGCCCGATTGTTGTCTGCGCAGTTTATCTGCTGCTCAATGGCCACCCCCCATTGGATAGCTGCCGGTTTGGTGGTAGCAAAGAGTCGGGCTGCCTCTCTGATCTTCTCTTTCGAAACCCAGGTGATCTCTTCCACCCTCTCCAATGGGTATTCACTCACCCGGTCTACAAAGGGCTCCCAGCCGTGGACATAATTCTCGACAAACTCTTTGTCATACAGTTTTTCGGAAACAATGACATTGGCCATACCGAGGGCTAGCGCCGTATCCGTTCCCGGCCTGAGTTGTAGCCAGATGTCCGCACGGGCTGCAATACGTGTCAGTCTGGGATCAACAACAATGAGTTTCGCCCCTGCATCAAGACTGACTGAAAATGGTTCCCCCTTATATTCATCCGGGTTACTGATCACCACGTTGTTGCCCCATACCATAAGGCACCTCGGATGATTCTCGTAATCCACAAGAGGATTCGAGCCACAGGTAATAATACTGGTGGCTATTCGCGGACCGTAGCAGAAATGTCCTGCCGTCAGCACATTGGGAGTACCTAAGATGTTGGCAAAGCGATAGATTACCGCTTCGTTCTCCCTCCCTGTTCCATACCCCATGACAATCGACTCAGCCCCAAACGTTTCTTTATAGGTCAATATCCGCTCTGCAATCATATCCAAGGCCTCGCCCCACGAAATACGCTCCCAATTACCGCTCCCCTTTGGACCAACTCGTTTGACAGGGTAGGTAAGTCGATCTGGATGGTAGGCTAATTGCGCCGATGCAATTCCTTTGCTGCAGAGCGTGCCATGATTTATTGGGCAGTTAGGATCACCAGCAATTTTTGCCACTTTCCCATCTTTGACATAGACCAAAACGCCACAACCTCCGTGACACATGCGACAGTGGCTTTTCACGACAGAATCATACCCGTACACCTCCATCTCACGTTCAACATTAGAATATTTAAATTCAGTCACGTCTCCCCCCTTAGACATAATTTTTTAGTTTAAAAGGGATGCCTATCCATCATCCATAGGTACATGATGATAAATCTGCTCAACATCTGCGCCGAGGGCGTAAGAAATCTTTCTGGCACTCTCAGCTACCATTGAACCATACTGCTGAATCAAAGACGCAGGAAAGGTTCCGATGACAAACAGGCAACCAATTAATTTCCCATGCGAACCAAAGACAGGAGACGCAACAGCATTGATGCCAGGACTTAACTCACCCCTGTCCACCGCAAACCCCGACCGCCTACAGGCAGCAAGCTCTTTTTGCAGTCGGTCCCGATCCAACTGGGACACATCACCATGGAAGTAGAGCTTTTCACCTGCCATAATTCTCTCCCTTTCCACATCAGGCAGAAACGCAACAATGGCCTTGCCGTGTGCTCCCCAGGTGATGGGAAACCTATGGCCCAATCGAATCGTTATACCGATATCCTGGTTACCTTCGCGTTTCGCGACTACAAAAAGGTGTCCGTCAGCTATCACGCCGAATAGGGCCGTACTCTTTGTCTGCTTAGCAAGCGTCCCGAGAAAAGGGGCCACAACTTCCTGGTAATCCAGGTTATCCAAAACCCTCCGAGATAGAGAGATTAATCCAGGTCCCAGCGAGTACGTTTTGGCTTCAGGATCTTTTTGCACAAAACCAAACTTTTGTAGCGTGTTTAAAATCGAGTAGCCCTTACTTTTGTGGATATCAACGTGGTTGCAGATATCGGTCAACCTCATCTTGAAAGACGGCCCTTGCGCCAGGCAAACAAGAATTTTTCCCGCCTGCTCCACCGCCGGTACCAATGATGTATACCCTGATTTCACTCCCTTAGTGTCCTTTTTGGTACCCTCTTTATTCAATTAAATAATTCTGCATATAGAACATTTTTTTCTATATTAAACTTTATGCAGGTATTTGTCAAGCCAAAACTCTCCTTGTCTCTCTGTGCTGCTTTATGATATCTAGTGTCTATCAAGATTGATGACCAAAAAGAGGCAGCATCCTTACCTTGTCTCAAAGCCGAATAGATCTATGGCCATGGAGATCGCAGAAAACCTCCTAGATATACAATGCTAAAGCTTCCTTTCGATCCCATTCAGAGGGCAAAAGAGGTTGAGGATCTGGTAATGAAGGGCCTGAGGAGAAAGTACTACAGACTTAGGCCGGCCCGATATTATGGGGGGATCGCCACCGCCGACCTGGTTGGGTGTAATCTTCTCTGTGCCTATTGCTGGAATTACAACAGGAACTTAAGACCATCCGAATGTGAAGGCTGGTATTACAATCCTACGGAGATCGCCAAGAGGCTCTCGGCCATTGCCAAAAGAAAGGGTTTCAACAGGATAAGGCTAAGCGGGGCAGAGCCTATCCTGGGAGAGAGGTCTTTTGACCACCTCTCGGGTGTGCTGGAAGAGATCAGCAAAGTAGACCCAAGAATGGAGTTTATCTTGGAGACCAATGGCCTCTTTATAGGCGCAAGGCCGGAGTTCGCCCAGAGACTCTCCCAATTCCATCGACTGCAGGTGAGGATCTCCTTAAAAGGGTGGGACAAGGAGAGCTTTGAGAGGATAAGTGGTGCAGAGGGTAGGTATTTTGAACTACCCCTGAGGGGTTTGAAGACATTGCTGGAGTTCGGGGTTGAGGCCTGGCCCGCCATCATGCTTGAGCTCTTCGGACCAAAGGGGATTGAAAAGATCAGCGAAAGATTAAAGGAACTTTTCATCAGACCGGAAGAGCTAGAGGTGGAATATCTGGAGGCCTATCCCTTTGTCTTGGAAAACCTGAAGAGGCGCTCCCTTGATCTCTATGGTTAAGACACCCAAAAGATCAAGGCCAGATGAATAAAAGGGAGGAAATTCCGTCAATATAAGTGAAAAAATCCCTTGACAAGAGGGGGTCTGGCATTATAAATCTTGCTGTGACCTTAAAAAGAAAGGGGGGTGGAAGATGAAGAGATGGTCTTATCTGATTGTAGCGGCGGCATTCTTGGCAGGGGGGGTCCTCAGCATCGCCCTAGCAGGACCCGAAATGGTCAAAATTGAGAATAAATACGCTAGAGACCTGAAGAAGCCGGTGACCCTCTCCCACAAGAAACATGCGGAGACGTACAAGATAGCCTGCACCGAATGTCACCACACGTGGAAGAAGGCGGAAAGGAAGACACCCCAGAAGTGCGCCGCATGTCACAAAGAAAAGGCAGAGGGAAAGAAACTGAGTACTAAGAGGGCCTATCACAAACAATGCCAGGGATGCCATAAGGCGTTGAAGGCCCAAGGGAAAAAGACAGGGCCCACTACCAAATGTACCGGCTGCCATCCGAGCAAACGGAAAAAGTAGAGGGGCCAAAAGAGTGAGCAAAACTAGGGAGGGGGATGGAAGAGATCCCCCCTTCTCTTTATGTACAAAGAGGGTGATGGTTAGGCTCCACATAGAAGACGCTACCAAGGCCCTTAATACCCTGAGGGCTCTGCAAGATTATACTCCTCCCTTTGAGATCGTGGGCGACTATCATCCTGCGGGCCGATGGCAGGCAGATGCACGAGGCATCCACTGGTGTGGGACCGGTGGATGCCCTGGCCAAGGTCCTAAAGAAGTCCCTCACCCCCCTCTTCCCTGAACTGGAGCGGGTGAGGTTGGTTGATTTCAGTTCCCAGATTTTCGACCCACACTCGGGTACGGAGGCCCGTGTGCAGGTCCAGATTACCTTCAGCAACGGAAAGGATGTCTGGCGGGTGCAGGCCTTCTCCGAGAACATCAACAAGGCCTCTTTCTTGGCCTTGGTGGATGGTTTCGAGTACGCCATCCTCCTCTCACGCCGAGAGGGCTAAGAGGATATCTTTGCATAAGGGGATCAGGGGCCCTGGGCCGATATGGCCAGGATCAGAACCCCCTCTTTATGTCTTGGCCCGCCGATGAGGAAGGTCCCCCCCTTCTTGAGTTTGGCCTTGGTCTTAAAGATCACTCTCCCCTCCCGCAGGATCTCTACAGCGATCTCCACAGTTCCCTCTTGTTCTTGGATGAGTCTGATACGCAGATCCTTTTTTTTGGTCAAGGGGAGTTGACCTACCTGGCCTTGCGCAAGGAGGAAGGAGCGCTCTTGCAGAAGTCGATAAGATGAATAATTGAACAAAGTGCTTAATTTTTCTTGGATATCCTGCAGGCCTGTATCCACGCCCTTCCCTTTATGTGAGGCAAGGATAACCCTAATCCCTATCTGTACCTCCCCCCCTAAGGCAAACGATGGGTAAAATAGAAAAAAAAGCATGCTTAAGAGGCCCAGAGAGACTACCTTTTTCACCCTATCTCCTCCTTTCCTTCTTCTGTCTCGAAGAGCCAAATAATCGTTAGCCCTTCCTCCCCCTGGAAGATCATCACAGGGTCCTCGCTCTCCACCGACTCCACAACAACAGGTGGTGATGGAGTGGACGTCACCAAGGGGAGGGTGAGCAAGAGGATGACCAGTAAGGCCGTCCCCCAGGCGAGGGTCCTAAGGGGTCGAAGGGGGAAAAAGAGGTCCCTTACAGGCCACCATACTCTCTGCCTCAAGGAGGGGATCCTCAACCTCTCCCATACCCCTTCCCATACTGCTTGGAGTTGCGCGTCGGTCACCCTCTCCTCCACCGCCCCTGTCAGGAGTTCACGCAGAGCGCAGAGGTCCTCCAGCTCCTTTTGGCAGCGAGGACAAACCCGCAGGTGTCCCTCTACGGAGTCCCTCTCCACGGGAGGAAGTTCTCCATCCAAATACATCTCCAAACGAGGGGTGAAATGCTTGCAGCCCGGCATCTAACCCTCCCCCTTCAGATAAGATGCGAGGCACCGGCGCAACCCCTCCCTGGCGTAGTGAAGCCTGGACATCACTGTCCCTAATTGGCAACCCATTACCTCTGAGATCTCCTTATAGGACAGCCCCTCCACCTCCCTTAAAAGGATGATCGCCCGGTGTTGAGGGGGTAGTTGGGCCATGGCCTTTAGGATCTGTTCTCTAAGCTCATTACGCATAAGGCAGGAGTCAGGGCCCCCTTTCTCTGGAGGGTCAACCGCTTCCTTCACCCCGGGGGTCGCCATCCTATGGCGACGAAAGTCGAGGGCGAGGTTTACGGCGATCCGGTAAAGCCAGGTATAAAAAGAGGAGGCCATCCGGAAACCCCTAATGGATCGATAGGCCTTGATGAGCACCTCCTGGGTCAGTTCCAAGGCGTCCTCCCGATCCCATACCATACCGTAGAGAAATGAGTAAATCTTCCTTTGATAGGGGGCCACCAGATCCTTAAAGGCCTCTTTCTCCCCCCCCTGTACCCTCTTTACCAGCTCCTGTTCTTCCAAGGTGATCTTGATTAATTAGATGCGATTTCCTTTAAAGTTATTCAACCCTTTTCTCTTCACCCAACGGATCTCGGCATCAGATGGCCTAACATAAATGGGTACCAAGGAGGAGATATCATCCCTCTCCCCCTCCATGATGCGCTGCAGGCCCAGCTCGGCCACCATCGTCCCGCGGAGAAACCTCAGGTGAGGTGGGGCGAAGAAGGCCCTCTCACCCAACCTCTCCTTGATGAGCTCACCATAGACCCTGACCCCATCACCGAGGAAGATCGTCTCCTTGGGGGGGATCTCCTCAAGCATAATGGAGGGTGAGAGGACCTGATAAGGGGTCAGCCTCTTCACCCTCCCCCCTCCCTCATCTTTGTACAGGGCGGTGTAGACCTCCCCCCTTCTAGCATCCAGAAAGGGGCAGATCAGATAGGGGGTGAAGGGGAGATTGTGGGCGAGGGCGTCCAGGGTGGGAACACCGACCACCGGCTTTTCAGCCGCCAGGGCCAGCCCCTTGACGGTGCTCAGCCCTACCCTGAGCCCGGTAAAGGAACCCGGCCCCAGGGAGACGGCCAGTCCATCTACATCTTTGATATCCAACTTGGCTCCCTTCAGGAGGACCTGGATAGAAGGGATCAAACGCGCGGAGTGGGTCTCCTCCCTATTAAGGTTGTACTCGGCCACTACCTGGTCCCCGTCGATGAGCCCGAGGCTCCCGCAGCTGGTCGATGTATCGATCCCCAAGATCATCATCACTTGGTCCCTTGGGGAAGGATCCTCATGATATCGTTGTAGAATACTAAGACCATCAGCAGGATGATGATGATCAAACCGATCTGCTGGGCCAACTCCAGCTTCTTTATACTTAAGGGTCTCCCAATGATGGACTCCAGGGTCAGAAAGAGGAGGTGACCGCCATCGAGGATGGGAATGGGGAATAGGTTCAAGATGCCCAGGTTGATGCTTAACACCGCGGTGAAAAAGATAAGGTTAAGAAGACCCTGTTGGGCCTGCTTGCCGGCCATCTGGGCGATGAGGATGGGGCCTCCTATGGTCTTGGCTGGGATGACCCGCTGTATGATCTTGACGATGCTTAACACCACCAGCTTGCTGACAAACCAGGTTTGATGAAAACCCTTGCCCACCGCCTTGTGGACGGGCTCCCTTTTGAGTACGGCCTCCCCTGACGCTATGATTCCGATCTGATAGGTCTTGATTTCCTCGCCGAAGATGTTTTTTTTCGTTACGGCCTGGGGGGTGACCCTTATTCTAATGACCTCTTCCCCCCTCTTAAGGGTCAACTGAAGCTCCCCCCCCTCGCTCTTGGGGATTACCGAGAGGAGATCGGACCATTGGGCTATCTCCTTTTCGTTCACCTTTAAGATCACATCTCCAGGCCTTACCCCTGCCTTTTGGGCGGGAAAACCGTCTGCTACCTTCCCCACTACGGGAGATAATTGAGGGATCCCCACACTGAACAGCGAGGAGAAGATGAGGGCTGCGAACAGCATGTTTGCCAGGGGTCCAGCCACAACGATGGCCATCCTCTTGCGCACGGATTGATAGCGAAAGGCCCTCCCCTCTTCCTCTTTTGCGACCTTTTCCCCGGGGTCATCCCCAAAGAGTTTTACGTATCCCCCTAGGGGGAGGGCGGATATCATATATTCTGTCTCACCTATTTTTTTGCCGATAAGCTTGGGGCCAAAGCCGAGGGAGAACTTCAACACCTTTACCCCCCCCAGTTTGGCGACGAGGAAATGCCCCAGTTCATGGACGAAAATCAATACCCCCAGTACAAACAAAAAGGCCACAATATGGATCATCGGGACACCTTTTGGATGAAGTCTAGGGCCTTTTCCCTGGCCCACCGGTCCGCTTGCAGGGCGTCGTCCACCCCTTTCAAAGGGGTCGCCCTGTGCCCGTCCATGGTGCGCACGACCACCTGCGGGATTTGATCAAAGCTGATCCTGCCTTGAAGAAAGGCATCTACCGCCATCTCATTGGCGGCGTTGAGCACACTCGGCAAGGTCCCCCCTCTCTCTAAGGCCTGATAGGCCAACCTCAGAGAAGGGAATTTCTCGTAGTCAGGGGGGGCGAAGGTCAGGTTGGCGAGTTCAACAAAGTTCAGCGAGGGGAGATCCACCTTCAACCTCCTGGGATAAGAGAGGGCATAGGCGATGGGGATCTTCATATCTGGGATGCTGAGCTGGGCGATGATGGATCTATCCACAAATTCCACTAAGGAGTGGATCACCCCCTGGGGGTGGATCAGGATCTCGATCTTTTCCGGGGGGACCTGGAAGAACCAGTGGGCCTCGATGACCTCCAACCCCTTATTCATCAAGGTGGCAGAATCCACCGAGATCTTGGGGCCCATCTCCCAAACAGGGTGGGCCAAGGCCTCTTGGGGGCTTACCCCTTGTAACCCCGCAGCGGGCAAGGAGTAAAGAGGGCCCCCCGAGGCGGTCAAAATTATCCTCCTTACCTCTTCCCATCCCCTCTTTCCTCCCAAGGCTTGAAAGATGGCGCTGTGTTCACTGTCGATGGGTAAGATATCCACCCCCCTCTCTTGCGCCTTTTTTACAATGATCTCACCGGCCATCACCATCGATTCCTTATTCGCCAAGGCGATATCCTTCCCCTCCTCGATGGCCGCAAGCAGCGGAAAGAGACCTGCCGAACCCACCACCGCCGAGACCACCATCTCCACCCCTGGGAAGGTGGCTACAAGAACGAGTCCCTCTTGTCCATACACTACCTCCACCCCTTCGCTCCGAAGATCCCTTTGGAGGGTTTGGGCAAGTTCTTGGTTTAGGACAGAGACAAGTTGGGGCTTGAACTTTTTGATCTGTTCGCGCAGCAACGGCAGGTTGGTCCCGGCAGAAAGGGCTAGAACATCAAATTCGTCCCTGAACCGTCCCACGATGTCGAGGGTATTAACCCCGATGGATCCGGTAGATCCCAAGATGGCCAACCGCTTCATAATACCCCAGGGTAAATTTTATAGACCAAAAAGTAATAAAGAAAAGGGGAAGAGAAGAGGAAGCTGTCCAATCTATCGAGCATCCCCCCATGTCCAGGGATGAGGGCCCCTGAGTCCTTCACTTTGGCCCCCCTCTTAATCATCGATTCAGAGAGGTCCCCCAACTGCCCGAAGAGGGCGATGCCTGATCCAATGATAAGAGCATCCTTTGTCGCCAATGCGGGAAGGAACAGGGATTTAAAAGCAAAAAGAGAAAGTATAGCGCCGATAAAACAACTAAAAAACCCCTCTACCGTCTTTTTAGGGCTGATCCGGGGACAAAGCTTATGTCTCCCCCAAAAGGAGCCGATAAGGAGTGCAAAGGTGTCCCCTGCCCATACGGTGGCTACAAGCAAAAGGACCCAGAGGATCCCTTCGGGCAATTTGTTGATCAAGGTTACATAGGACAGCAGAAAGGGGATGTAGACGATGCCGAAAAAGGTGATCCCGATCCGGTTCGGCAGGGTGGAGAGCTCAGAGGAGAGGAGAGGAAAGCTAAGGAAAAGGACCAAGAGGATCACCCCTAGGAGTGAGATGACCGCCTCATAGGGGGCCCACTGAAAGACCCCGCAGAGGATTGTTCCCAGGATAACCCCGCCGATCTTTCCTGCTGCCCTCTGTTCCGGTAGGGCCAGATTATAAAACTCATAGAGTCCGAGGATGGCGGCCACGGAAACCATGATATAGAGGGTATAGTGAGGGCCGAAGATGATCAATAACGTCAGGGGTGGAATTATAATCAATGCCGAGAACACCCTCTTCATCATCAAAGCTCCCAATCCATCGGGCTGATAAGTCCTCATTTCACCAAGGCGGAAAATCCTCCCGGATTTGAGAGGTGGTGAGACCAAAACGCCTCTCCCTTGTCTGGTAGTCAAGCAAAGCCTGGATCAGCTCCTCCTTACCGAAGTCAGGCCACAGGGTCTTGGTGAAGTAGAGCTCTGTATAGGCGATCTGCCAGAGGAGGAAGTTGCTGATGCGCAACTCCCCGCTGGTGCGGACCAACAGATCCGGGTCTGTGAGGTCCCTGGTGAAGAGATATCTGGAGAAGGTCTCCGGGGTGATATCATCCTTGCTGATTTTTCCCTCTTCCACCTCCTCAACGACCCTCTTGACCCCGGTAACGATCTCTGAACGCCCCCCATAGCTGAGGGCGAGATTGAGGGTTAGGCCATCTTTGTGACGGGTCCTTTCCACCGTTTCCAAGAGGGCCTGGAGGATAGGGGTGGGGAGGTCTTCTAAGTCTCCAATGGCGTTAAGACGAATATTTTTCTTTAAAAGCTCCTCTCTCTCATCCAGCATATATCTTTGCAAGAGCCGCATCAGCTCATTTACCTCTTTATGCGGGCGGCGCCAATTTTCTTTGGAAAAGGCATAAAGGGTGAGGATCTTGATCCCGAGCTCACCGCATGCCTCCACCACCTCTTTGACTGCTTCGAGCCCCTTCTGATGCCCTTTGATCCTGGAGAGGTGTTTTTTCTGTGCCCAACGACCATTCCCATCCATGATGATGGCTATGTGGCGGGGTAACTTTCCCGGGTCAAGCCTCTCCATCTTCCTTCCCTGAACTGTCATTACTTAGGGGTACAGTGTGTTACTCCCTGAACTAATAACCAATCCTTTTGCTTAAACCTATATCTTCCCGATAAATCTAACATAAGTCTTGGGGCTTTGCAATGAGGGAAGCCGTGAGTGGTCCTAATGAGGAATTATTTATGAATGCAAAGGGAGAGGGAGCAGAAACGTTCTGCTCCCTCCTACCTATACTTCAATAACCGCATCTACTGGGCAGACCTCCATACAGGTCCCACATTCGGTGCATTCATCCTGCTTTATAACATATATGTCCTCACCCTCCTCTATGGCATCTGCGGGGCACTCCTCGGCACAGGTCCCGCAGGCCACACACTCATCAGTGATCTCATAAGGCACTTCTATCACCTCCTTACTTTTAGATCTCCATTACTTCCTTTTCCTTGGCCTCAATCAACTCATCGATCTGGCCGATGAATTTATCCGTTATCTTTTGTACCTGGGTTTGCCATTGATGTAATTCATCTTCTGAGATCTCCTTCGCCTTCTCCATCTTGCGCAATCTTTCGATGGCCTCTCTCCTGATATTGCGCGCCCCGATCTTGCTGTTCTCCCCCATCTTTTTGACCACCTTCACCAACTCTTTTCTACGCTCCTCCGTCAGCTTGGGGATGGTGATGCGGATGACCTTCCCATCATTTACCGGGGTCATACCCAATTCAGACTTCAAGAGCGCCCTTTCTATCTCACCGATTGTGGAGGTGTCCCAGGGTTGAATGACGATGAGTCTGCTCTCAGGCACCGAGAGGGTGGCTACCTGGTTGAGGGGGGTAGGAGCCCCATAATAGTCCATCCTGATGTCGTCCAAGAGGGCCAAGGAGGCCCTGCCAGTGCGCACCTTCCCCAGTTCCTTATCCAAGGAGGAGAGGGTCTTCTTCATCTTAGCTTCACTTTCTTTTATGACCTTAGGTTCCATAGGATCACCTACCTATCAATGTCCCTTCTTTTCCCCCTAAGATTATCCTCTTCATGCTTCCCCTGGCCCCGATGTTGAAGACCACAAGGGGAAGTTGATTGTCCATGCAAAGGGAGATGGCGGTGAAATCCATTACCTGCAACCTCCTCTGCAATATCTCCTGGTACGAGATGTGGTTGAATTTTATTGCCGCTGGATTTTCTAGGGGATCAGAATCATATACACCATCTACCTTAGTGGCCTTGAGGATGATCTCTGAGCCTAACTCAAGGGCCCGCAAGGAAGCCGCCGTGTCCGTGGTGAAGAAGGGGCTCCCTGTCCCCCCTACAAAGATGATCACCTTCTTCTCCTTCAAGTCCCTGAGGGCATGGTCGCGCACATACGGTGCCACCAGCCCCCCTACCGGCAAGGCAGATTGTAAAGATGTCGAAACTCCTGCCTCCTCCAACACGTCTCTTAAGGAAAGGCCGTTGATGATGGTGGTCAACATCCCCATTTGATCCGCTGTCACCCTCTCTATCCCATAATCAGCGGCCTGTGCCCCCCGGATGAGATTCCCCCCCCCGATCACCAAGACCATTTCTATTCCTAACTCCCCTAGCTCTTTGATCTCCTGAGCCAACGCCCGCAAGGCCGCAGGATCTATTCCCACTCCCTCCTCCCCTGTCATTATTTCACCGCTCAGCTTTATCAATATCCGTTTGTATTTCGATTTTTCTCTCATTATGGAACGATCATAGGTAATCGGAGGCCTTGGGATCAATTATTTCCTATAGAGCCCCGCTTAGTTGATATCTGGTGAAGCGTCGCACGGTGATATTCTCCCCCAATTTGGCTATGGCATCGGAGATAAGATCGTCGACGGTGATTTCAGGATTTCTGATATAGGCCTGCTCTAGCAGGCAATTTTCTGCGAAGAATTTTTCAATTCTCCCCTTTACGATCTTTTCTACCACCTTCTCAGGCTTGCCGGACATCACTGCCTCGGCCCGCAAGATCTCCTTCTCCCTCTCTATGACCTCTGCTGGGACGTCTTTACGACTAACATAGAGGGGATTCATGGCGGCTATGTGCATGGAGATCCCTTTCACCAGATTCTGAAAATCCTCTGTCCTGGCCACAAAATCTGTCTCACAGTGCACCTCCACCAAGACCCCTATCTTACCCCCAACATGGATGTAAGAGCCGATAAGGCCTTCAGCGGTTACCCGATGTGCCTTCTCCGCCGCCTTTGCCAGCCCCCTCTTGCGCAGGAAGTCGATGGCTTCATCTATATTTCCCGCAGACTCCGACAGGGCCTTCTTGCAGTCCATAACTCCAGCCCCTGTCCTCTGCCTCAGTTCCTTAATAGCAACGGCTGATATCTTCATGTCTGCAGATCTCCTCATCTTTTCTGGCGGGGCTAAACCTCCTCCTCTTCATAGTGGACCTCTTCTTCCACCTCGATCTCTTCATCTAAGGTGGCCTCTGTCGGGGCCTCTCCCTCCATCTCACCCTGGAGCTCCTCTTCAAGGAGTCTCTTCCCTTCGATCACCGCCTCTGCAATCTTAAAGGAGAAGAGGCGGATGGCCCTTATGGCATCATCATTCCCGGGGATCACATAGTCTATTTCATCGGGGTCACAATTGCTGTCCACAATGGCCACCGTGGGGATCTGCAATTTCCTCGCCTCACTCACCGCTATCCTCTCCCTCTTGGTGTCGACGATGAAAAGGGCCCCGGGGTATTGATCCATATCTTTGATCCCCCCTAAATATTTCTCCAGTTTTACCCTCTTTTTCTGCAATTTAAGGATTTCCTTTTTAGGAAGGCGCTGAAATTCTTCGTTTTCCTCCAATTTCTCTAATTTCTTGAGTTTATCGATGCTCTTTTTTATCGTCTGAAAATTTGTGAGCGAACCTCCCAACCAACGATGATTCACATAAAACATGCCACAGCGCGTGGCCCCTTCGTAGATGGACTCCTGGGCCTGCCTCTTCGTCCCTACAAAGAGGATCTTTCCCCCTTTGGCTACGGTGTCCCTGATAAATTCATAGGCCACATCTAAAAGTTTAACCGTCTGCTGCAAGTCTAGTATATAGATACCATTCCTCGCCCCGAAGATATAGGGTTTCATCTTGGGGTTCCAGCGCTTCGTCTGATGGCCGAATTGGACCCCCGCCTCTAATAGTTCTTTCATCGTAACAACGGGCATAGTACCTCCTTTTGGTTTGGTCTTCCGCCCCCCTCAACTCGTTTGGAACCCTCACAGGCACCCCCAAATCGATCAGGAGGCGTGTTTAGTGAGAATGACCTTTAACACAACCCCCTCTGTTTTGCAAGAGAAAATTTGGCCTCTCGCCTTCCTTGAAAAACCCCCTTCCTTCTGGTATATTTCGGGTGAGGTTAAAAGGATGGGCCTTACAAAAGATGGGATAAAGGACGATCTGCACAATATCATCAAGAAGGTAACGGGAAAAGATCTCACGCCCGAAGAGGTGGAGGAGCTCGCCTCAGCCCTGAAGGACTACTTTGAACAATGGTTGCAGGCACGCCTGGAGGCAAAAGCGCTCAAAGGGAAGATTGCCGAAAGGATTTCCTCGGAGGTGGTAAAGATAAAAGAAGTCTTCGCTACCATCGGCTCCTCCCTAGGGGAGGCCATGGATCTACAGAGTTGCGCCCTATTCTCCTTGATCGGCAACGAAAGGTTGACTCTAATGGCAAGTTATCCACCTGTCGAAGGAGAAGAGGAATTTGTCCTTCCAGACACCCCCCCCTTTCGTGATCTGCTAGGCAGTGGAGGGGCCACCCCTTCCCCCTATCTCATTTTGGAGCACCCGCGAAAAGACCCTTTCTTTGATGAAATACTAGGGTACCTCGTGGGTTCCAGGGATGTCAACGCCATCGTCTTGGTCCCCCTCCTAATGAGGGGAAGGGTTCAGTACCTTATCACCTTTCATGCATTGGAGGGGAAAAAGGGGTTCACTGAGGACGATGTGCAGACCTTTGCCTTTTTGGGTAATGAACTGACAAAGGTTATGTGGATTGAAAGATTGGAGGAGGTTGTCCATGACCTCAGGGGTCCTGCTATCGCTGCAGCCGGGTTCACCAGAAGGGTAAAAGGTATGTTGGAAGAAACCGGCTATGACAAAAGGCGAAAAAGGATTGATCAAGCCCTGGAGGTGATCGCAGAGGAGACCAAAAGGATCCAAGACCTGGCCCTTAGTCTCTACCAAGAGGGCAAACAGCAGAGGGTAAATGTGACAAAGAAATTACTCCGGCGTTTTCATATAAATCAAGAGGTCATCAAGGAACTGGGGCTGTGCAACATCAGCTTGGCAAAGGAGGAGTTGGACCGGTCGCTCTGGATCCGCTGCACTCCTCTACAGTTGGAGCGGGTCTTCAGCAACCTACTGGAGAACGCCATCAATGCCCTCCGCGAAGGGAGAGGAGAGTTGAGGATTAAGAGCTACCGGGAGAGGGAATATGCCTGTGTGGAGATCGCCAATACGGGCGAGGTCTCGGAGGACAAGAGGAAGGAGATACAAAAGGGGAAGGGGTTGGGAAGGGGATTGGGGATCACCCAAAGGTTGGTGCAAAATATGGGTGGAGACCTCCAACTCCACACGGGTGGGGGGGTCACCACCTTTAGGCTTCTCCTCCCTCTGGTAGAATAAGAGGCAAGGTCATGATGCCAAAGATCATCGATCGCTATATCGCAAAGGAAATACTGGTACCTGCAGGGATAGGGGTTGTGGTCTTTACCTTCGTATTCTTTATGGGCAGATTATTTCAAGTGACGGATAAGGTAGTGGAAAAGGGCATCCCATTGATATACGCTCTGGAGCTTTTTTTGTGTCTTATCCCTGCCTTTTTGGCCTTCGTCGTCCCCATGGCCTTCTTGCTGGGGGTCCTCTTGGGCCTGGGGAGATTGTCCGCAGACAATGAGATCATCGCCCTCAAGACATCGGGGATTGGACTTTATCGTCTGAGCCCTCCGGTGATCTTCCTCTCCTTGCTAACCTTTTTCTTCACCTCTTTCCTCGTGTTCTATGCCGTTCCCTGGGGGAGCGAAAACTTCCGCGAAACCCTCTTTGGACTGGCCGAGACCAAAGCGAAGGTGGGCATAAAGGAGCGGGTATTTGACGATACTTTTGGCGACTTGATCATCTATGTAAACAAACTCTCCCAAAAGGGGAATGTTTTGGAGGGGGTCATGATCTACGATGAGAGGGATCCTAAAGTGAACAACACCATCCTTGCCCGCAAGGGGTATCTCATCTCATACCCCCAGGCCCAAAAGGTGGTCTTGCACCTCTTCGACGGAAGTATCCACTCCAAGGAGGTGAAGGGGGAGACTTATCGTACCATCAATTTCAACACCTATCAGTTCAAACTATCGCTGAAGGAGGAGATAGAAAAGGCACGAAAGGGTGGTGGAATAAGTATGAAGGATAGGGAGATGTCCATCAAAGAACTTCGTAAAAAAATAAAGATGAAGCAGAGGATGGGAAAGAATGTCGCTCCAGAATTGGTAGAGCTACACTTTAAATTTACCATCCCCTTTGCCGCTCTGATCTTCGGCCTTGTGGGAATCCCCTTGGGGGTGCAGCGAACACAATCAGGGAGGTCCTGGGGATTCGTCCTGAGCCTCTTTATCCTCCTCTCTTATTATATTCTATACTGTGTGGGAAAGGACTTGGGCAGCAGCGGGGTTATCTCCCCTATCTTGGCCGCTTGGTTCCCCAATATCCTCTTGGGTGCCTTGGGAATCTACCTCCTTGTAAAGGCGGCTAGGGAGTCCCCCCTGGGCATCATCGCCTGGGGGGATAAGGGGATGGAATTCCTGAAGGAGAGATGGAAAAGGTCTCCCCGCAAGATATAGAGCCATCTGCAACCCAACTCTCTTTGCCCTTTGCCAGGGCGAAGGGATGGAGCCCCAGGGATCTAAAGGATTGAGAATAATCACCCGCTACATCATCAGGGAGTGTCTGAAGATCCTCTCCTTCGTGGTGGCCACCTTCTTGCTCATCTTCTTTGTGGTGGAGCTATTTGAGAGGGTTGACAATATCATCATACATAACGCTCCGATATACTTATTGTTGGAGTACTTTTTTTTCCGCGCTCCTCCCTTTTTCACTCAATCTCTACCCTTCACGATCCTTTTGGCCACTTTGATCACCCTGGGGGTCCTCTCGCAGAACAACGAGATCATAGCCCTGAAGGCTCATGGTATCAGTGCCTACAGGATAATCTTCCCCCTGCTCGTCTTGGCCGCCCTGGTCACTGCTTTCATCTTCTTCTGTAACGAGATCATTGTCCCCTACTCCGTCCGCAAGGCTCATCACATTTGGTCTGTAAAGATAAAAAAAGAGGAGGAACGGGCCTTCTTCAGGCTCAATAAGATCTGGTACCGTGGCGAGGACGTCATCTACAACATCCGTCTCCTTGAGCCGAAGAAAGATGTCCTGAAGGGGGTAACCATCTATCGGTTCGACAAGGAGTTTAACCTCCGCCAGCGCATAGACGCCCATGAGGCCCGTTGGAAAGGGGATGCTTGGACCTTCCATCAGGTGGTCAGCAGGGATTTCGCCCCCGGAGGGGGTGTGCTGACAAAGACCTATGAGGAGAGGGATATCCCCATACCTGAGAGACCAGAGGACTTCAAAAAGGGGATGAAGAGCCCAGAGGAGATGAGTTATCGGGAACTCAGGGACTACGTCGATAAACTCAAAAGGTGGGGATATGATCCTACCCGTTACCTCGTTGATCTCCACGCCAAGGTGTCTTTCCCCTTTTTAACCTTAATCATGGTCTTGATTGGAAGCCCCCTTGCCTTGATGTCAGGTCAAGGACGTGGCGGGAGTATAGCTCAGGGGGTGGGGCTCAGCTTGACGATCGGATTCATCTATTGGATGGCCTTTGCCATCTCTATCACCATGGGGCATATCGGCACCTTACCTCCGTTCATCGCCGCCTGGGCACCAAATGTCTTCTTCGGCTTGACCGGAGGGTTCCTGCTGGAGAGTATCCGTCAATGACAGGGGGTGGTTACTATGGCTATCATGGAAATTAGCGTCATCCCTGTGGGGACGAGAAGCACAAGTGTTAGCAGCTTTATCGCTGAATGTGTGAGAATCCTAGAAACAAAAGGGGTTAAATACGAGGTTACCTCGATGGGGACAGAGGTGGAGGGTGAGGTGGGGGAATTGCTACGCTTAGCCGAGGAGATGCATACCGCCCCCTTTATCAAAGGAGTGAAGCGGGTGGTCACCACCATCAAGATAGACGACCGCCGGGACAAGGTGTTACAGATGGAGAGAAAAAAAGGGGCAGTTCACGCCAAGCTCAGGGCGATGAAGGGCCAGCGATAACCAGTGCATAAGAATCCATCGTAATATATTTTCGGGCTACTCGCATCACATCTTCCTGGGTTACCCGTTCTATCTCGCCTGGATACCTGTGGTAAAAGTCCCCGCCGAGGCCATATCTCTCGTCGAAGGCCATGGTAGAGGCCAGGGCAAGGGGACCTTGAAGGCCGATCTCATAGTTCCCGATGAGATAATTCTTAGCCCTTACCAGCTCTTCAGAGCTGATCCCCCTCTGTCGGACTTCTTGAAGGATCCTCTTGACCCCTCGCAACGCCTGCTCTGCCTTTTGGGGGCTGGTGGCCAGATATAACCCCAGGTAGCCGGGATCTAGATCAGATCGGACGAAGAAGGCCACCACATAGGCCAACCCCTCCTTATCCCGCAATTGGGTGAAGAACCTCCCCCCTTGCCCCCCCAGGGCAGCCTCCAAGACCTCTAGGGGGAAGCGGTCTTGATCCTTTAAGTTGGTCCCTAGGAAGCCAAGGGCGAGATGGACCTGTCTTTTCTCCCGCTCTACCTCATTTTTTTTGATCACCCTTTTCTTTAGTTCCTGGGGGATAAGGGGAGGGGAAAAGTTCGCCCTGCGCAGCCCTTGAAATGCCCCTTTTACGGACTTTAATACCTCCTTCCACTTGGCGTCCCCCGCTATAGCCAGGACCAGATTTGGGGGGATGACATATCTCTTATAATACCTCACCAGATCCCTCCGCCCTATGCGCTCTATCGTCCCTTCCTCTCCCAAGGCGTTCAGGCGGTAGGGATGCCTCTCATAGAGGGTCTCGCGCAGCAGCCGCATGGTCCAGGGGACCATCCTGTCCCTCTCCTTACCCAATGCGGCCAAGATTTCGCCCCTTACCTTCTCTACCTCCTTAGGCGGAAATGACGGTTCGGTGATTACCGAGGCCACCAACCTTAAAAGGTGAGAAAAATCCTTGCTCAAACCCTTGGCTTGTACCCCAAAACTGTTGCGCCCTGAGAAGGTCCGCAGGGTTGCCCCTATAGAATCCACCTCCTGGGCCAATTGGATGGCGTTATACGATTCGGTACCCCTGGTCAACATCTTGGAGACGAAGTGGGTGAGGCCGGCCTCTTGCTCTTTTTCAAACCTCACCCCTCCCATGAACACACCGCATATCCCCACCACGGGCAGTGAGTGGTCCTCATGAAAGAGGAGGGTGATACCGTTCTCCAGCATGGTTCTGTTCATCTCCCCCGCCATCTCCTGGGGGGCGGCTGTAACCTCCAGCCCCTTCACCAGTTCCTCCAGGGTCCGGGGGTTCACTATTTCCCCTTGCCCCTCGGGCAGTAGCAAGCAGAGGGTGAGATTTTCCGGGCGAAGGTATCTCACCGCCACCTTCTTGATCTCCTCGCCCCTCACCTGGAAGATCCCATGCAGGTATTCCCCCTCCTTAGTGGCATCACCCATGACCATCTCGAAATAACCGAGTTTCCTCGCCTCCCCTTGGACTGTTTCTTGGTCATAGGTAAAGTCCGCCTCCACCATGACCTTTACCTTTCTCAGCTCTTCCTCACCTATCCCCTCCTCCTTTATCCTGGAGATCTCCCCTATAATCCCTTTGATCCCTTCCTTGACCCCTCCTGGTCTTAACGCCCCCTTAATCACGAATAGCCCAGGGTCCTTGGGGGTAAAGGCGTAGGCATAGATGGAGCTGACCACCCCCCGCTTGATCCTCAACTCCCGCTGCAGGCGGGAGGATTCTCCCTGACCCAGGATCGCAGCCAATAGGTCCAGGGCGAACATATCTTCATCCCTTACGCTGGGGATGTGGAAGCCCAGGGCAAAATACCTCTCCCTAAAATCCCCCTGCATGATAAAGGGGCGGAAGGCCTCCTGGGGTGGGTTCGATGGCCTTTGCCTCGGGGGGAGGAGACCGGAAGGGGAGGTGAAGAGGGTTTTTAGCCGGGATAAAAGCTTCTGCGTACTAAAGTCCCCCACCCCTACAAAGATCATATTCTCCGGCGCATACCACTTTTTATAATAGTTGAAGACCTCATCCCTGCTGAATCCTTTAACCTTCTCCGCATATCCTATGATGGGCCTTCCATAAGGGTGGCGTCGAAAGCTGTTTCTGAAGAGGGCCTTGTGGAGCATGTGACCGGGGTCATCTTGCCCCATCTTTATCTCCTCGATTACCACCTCCTTTTCGCTGGCCAGCTCTTGGGGGTCGAAGGAGGGGTATTGAATGGCGTCGGCCAAGACCTCCAGCCCCTTCTCCTGATAGCGGCTGGCGATCACCACGTGATAGACAGTGTAGTCATAGCTAGTATAGGCATTTATATGGCCCCCATACCTCTCTATGGCCCCTGCTATTTCCCCTACCCTCCTCTTATTCGTCCCCTTAAAGATCATGTGCTCGATAAGGTGCGATATCCCTGTCTGACCAGGGTTCTCGTCGGCGCTTCCCACCTCCACCCATACTTGAAAGGCGGTCACCGGGGCCGCGTGGCTCTCCTGCAGGATCACCCTCATCCCGTTTTCCAGCCTACACCTGAGGATCTCCCCTGCCCAGCAGAGGGTGGGGACTAGAAATAAAAAGGTAAGGATTATAACGATGGTCTTTCTCCTCATATACTCCTCCGCTAATTTTTTTTCCTCTGTAAAACTATGCCTCCTTCCTTACCTTGTCAAGGATTCCTCAACGGGAATCTCCTCTCACCCTTGATTTTCCCCCGAAAACTAGCTAGGATAAATTTTAAGGGGGGTGAAAATGATGAAAGGGATCAATTGGGAGACCTTCCATAAGCTGCGGGGGAGCGAGAAAAAAGAATACTTCGTGCGGGATGGGAACATCTTCCATGTCATTATGTCCCAACAATTTGACCGGAAGTTTCTGGACGAGATATGTGAACTGGCCACCAAGATCAGGGGGATCTCCAAGGGTAACAAGGGGGTCAGGTTCCTCCAATCCCTCCTGCTGGGGAAGAGGGCGATGTTGTATTTTGTCCAACCTTCTACCAGGACCTTTCTCTCTTTCATGGCCGCCTGTCAAATCTTGGGTATCCAGTGTTCAGAGGTGAGGGATACCTCCACTTCCTCGGAGGTGAAGGGAGAATCACCAGAGGACACCCTTAGGACCTTTAGCAGCTATGTGGACCTCATCGTGATGCGCCACCCCCAGGCAGGGTTCGCAGAGAGGATCGCCTTCCTCCTGAATCAAATCGGCAGACCGGTACCCATCATCAACGCCGGCTCGGGAAGGGACCAACATCCCACCCAGGCCCTGTTGGACATCTACACACTGCACCGTTCTTTCGAGAACTATGGCGGGATCGACGGCAAAAAGATCGCCTTTGTAGGGGACCTGTTGAGGGGGAGGACAGTAAGGTCGCTGGCATATCTGCTGAGGAACTACGAGGGGGTAAAACTTTACTTCGTCGCCCCCAAGGATCTACAGATGGGGCAGGACCTCAAGAGGCACCTGCAGGAGCAGAAGGTGGAGTTTGAGGAGAGGGAGGACTTGGAGGAAGTCATATCCTTGGTGGATGCCATCTACATGACCAGGATCCAAGATGAATACGATGAGGCAGGGGAGTCCAAAAGGATAGATTACTTTAAGTACTACTTTAAAAAGGAATACCTGAAGATCCTTCCCCCCAACGCCATCATCATGCACCCCCTACCCAGGAGGGACGAGATACCCGTGGAGATAGATGAGGACAAAAAAGCCATGTATTGGCGTCAGGTGCGCAACGGGATGTGGGTCAGGGTGGCCCTTATCGCCAAGATATTTCGTAAGGACAAGGATATAATGGAGTACTAGCGGATGAGGTGGCCTATCCTCCTCCAGCGGACCTTGTAGAGGAGGGAGGGGGCCTGCCAGTCCCAAGACCAATAGGCGATGAAGGCCTTTCCCAATACATCCTTGATAGGGACGAAACCCCAAAAGCGGCTGTCTTGACTGTTGTCCCTGTTATCTCCCAAGACGAAAAGGGAACCAGGGGGGACGGTTACAGGACCAAAGTTCTCCTTGGCTGACAAACCCCAAAAGGGGTTGGTCCTACTGTAGACCCCCCAGGGGTCTTCTAAGAGGCAATCATTGACGTAGATCTTTTGCCCCTTGATTTCTATCTTCTCACCCTCAAGCCCAATGACCCTCTTGATGAAGTCCTTGCTCCTGTCGCGGGGATAGATGAAGACGATAACATCACCCCGGCGGGGTTTTTTAATGGTGAAGAGCCTTTTGCCAACCAAGGGCATTCTGATCCCATAGATGAACTTATTAACCATTATATGATCCCCCACCAGAAGGGTGGGCTCCATGGAACCGGAGGGGATCTTGAAGGCCTGAACCACAAAGGCCCTGACAAAGAGGGCAATGAGCAAGGCAATGACAAGGGTCTCTACATATTCCCTGGTCTTGCTCTTCTTCTTCATCTCGGGCATTCGTTCTTTACCTCCTTTCACCTGACCTGTAAGAGAGCCAAGAAGGCCCCCTGGGGAAGATCCACCTTCCCCCCGCTTCATCCTTCTCTGCCCCTCTTTCTCATAAGCCCTTTATTATCCTTGTCCCTTTGATTGCTTCGTTCACAGCAACCTTTTCCTTTACCGCTTGGGCCTCCTTCAGGCTCTTATACCCGCCCAACCTAACCCTATACCAAAGACCCTTGCCCTCTATCTCCACGGGGAACAGGTGGGTCTTATATCCCTTTTTTACCAACCTATCCTGCAAGGCCTCCGCTTTCTCCTTCTCCCTAAAGGAACCAACTTGGACAAAGTAAAGGTCTTTGTTTGCTGGGGGCCTCTTGACCTCCTTGACCATCTGGTTAGGCGGAGGGGTTGCCTTCGCCCTCCCCTTTTCTTTCCTTCCTGTCTTTGTCTCTGGAACCTCTTTTTTTGTTAAGGTCTCATAGAAGGTAAACCGCATCTCCTCTTCTTTTTTCTCAGGCTCTGAGGGGGCCTTGGCCTCCTTGCCCACACCTGAAGGTCCCCCCTCTTTGTTGATCCCACTCTGTGGGGGTGTACCCTGGGAAATATGCACCCTCTCCCTCTCCAGGTGTATCCCCACTATCACCCCCAAAACGAAAATCACAAAGACAAAGACCATCCCCCCCATAATGGCGAAGAGGCGCTTTAGCTGGCGGCGTTTTTGTACCTTGGCGATGGGCTCCTTATAGTCCTCCATCACATCTCCTCCAGGGCCACGATTCCCAGCAGTCCCAAAGCGTTTTGCAAGACCCCTTTAATGGCCTTTACCAATAGGAGCCTAGCGTCCATCATCTCCCTGTCCTCTGAGATGACCCGGTGCTTGTTGTAGTAACTGTGAAATAGCCCGGCCAGGTCCTGCAGGTAAGAGGCCAGACGATGGGGTTCCAAGGAGATGGCCATTCCCTCCAATAACTCGGGGAAGATGGCTACCAGCTTTACTAACCCCCTCTCTTCTGGGAGGCGCAGCAAAGAGGTGTCCACTTCGTCTAAGGTCGGTAATTTCACCCCCTTCTCCGCTGACTTCTTGAAGATACTCGCTATCCTAGCATGGGCATATTGCACGTAATAGACGGGGTTTTCCGGCCCCTCCTTTTTGGCTAGCTCCAGGTCAAAGTCCAAAGGAGAGTCGGCCCTGCGCAGCATGAAGAAATAGCGGCAGGCATCCACCCCTACCTCATCCATCACCTCCCGCAAGGAGGTGAACTCCCCCGTCCGGGTGGACATGCTCACCTGTTCCCCCGCCCTCCACAGGTTTACCAACTGCATGAGGATGATCTTAAAACTGGACTTGTCACACCCGAGGGCGTGGATGGCGGCCTCCATGCGAGGGATGTATCCATGATGGTCGGCCCCCCAGATGTCTATTAAGAGATTATATCCCCGATCATATTTATCCTTGTGATAGGCGATGTCCGAGGCGAAATAGGTAGTGGCACCGTTGGCCCTGACCACTACCCTATCCTTTTCATCACCAAAGAGGGTACTCTTAAACCAGCGGGCCCCCTCCTCCTCGTAGATATAACCCCGCCCTTGCAGATCTTCCAAGATCCGTGGGACCAGCCCCCCACGGTAAAGATCTCCTTCCCTATACCACCTATCAAAGCAGACCCGGAACCTCTTTAAATCATCCTTCATCCACCCCAAGATGAACTCGGAGGCCTGTTGTCCGAGGAGGTCCACAACCTCCCCCTCGGGCAACAGGAGATATCTATCACCTTCCCTTTCTTTGACCTGGCGGGCGATCTCCCTGACGTATTCGCCTTGATACCCATCGGCAGGGAACTTGACCTCTTTTCCCCACTCCTGTAAGTAACGAAGATATACTGATCGCCCCAACAATTCCATTTGTGTCCCGATATCGTTCACATAATATTCCCGCTCCACCTCGTAACCGACCTTCTCCAAGATGTTGGCCAGGGCATCTCCGAATGCGGCGATCCTACCGTGCCCGATGTGCAGGGGACCCGTGGGGTTGGCGCTGAGAAATTCCACCAATACCCTCTGCCCTATACCCAACTCCCCCTCTCCGTATCTCTCCCCTTGTCGGTCTGCCTCTCGCAAGAAATGGCGCCAGTAGTCTTCCTTGAGGAAGAAGTTTATGAAGCCAGGCCCTGCCACCTCCACTCGCTCGATGATCCCTGCCTCGTCTTCTATCCTTTTCACAATGATTTCAGCCACCTCCCGCGGGGGCTTCTTCTCACGGGAAGCAATGACCATGGCGATATTGGTGGCGTAGTCACCATGCCTTTCTTCCTTGGGGTATTCTAAGATCACAGTGGGGAGGGGGCCCTTGACCAACTCGCCCCTCTCCTGTCCCCTTTTGACGGCTTGCATGATGATCCCGCTCAGACCCTTTTTCACATCACTCCCGCTCTGCCAGGGGAGCATATACCTCTGGCCTCCGATCTTTCAAGAAGGGCCACTCCTTTCTCACCCTGGATACCTCTTCGAGGGCGACCTCCACCAGGAGGATCCCCTCCTGGAGGCCTGTCGGTTCATCCACCAGCTCCCCTTCAGGGGAGAGACAGAAGCTCATACCGTAGAAATCCTGTTTGGGTTCACTCCCCACCCTATTTACCCGCAAGACAAAGATGCCGTTGACAATGGCGTTGCCGGCCATTACCTTCAGCCACCTTTGTTGAGAGGCGAAGGCAGCCGCGGTGGGGGCAAAGACGATCTGGGCCCCCTGCAGGGCCAAGGCCCTAGTCCCCTCGGGGAAGAAGTTATCCCAGCATATCTGAATTCCTACCTTGGCGAGGCCGAGGTCGAACACAGGGAATCCCTTGTCCCCAGGGGCGAAGTAGGTCCTCTCTTCCCATAGGGGAATCTGAGGGACATGGATCTTTCGGTAGGTGTCCAAGATCCTCCCTTCTTGATCGATCACTGCGGCCGTATTAAAATTTTTGTCCCCATCCCTCTCGAAAAACGGGCAGATCAAAGCCACCCCCGTCTCCTTGGCCAATGCCTTCATGGCCCTTAAGGTGAAGCCATCCAAATCCTCCGCCAAGAGCAAGTTCTCCTCATCGATATCCTTGGGGAACCAATGGGTGTTGAATAGCTCCTGAAAGCAGATTATCTGGGCCCCTTTTTCTGCGGCGACCTGCCCCATCTTTAGGGCCTTTTGAACATTATCTTCTTTATCCTCTCGGCAGGCCATCTGTACCCCGGCGATCTTAATCTACATCACCCCTTTCATGCAAAGGATGGAACAAATTACATCAAATGTCCTTCCTTTGTCAAATCCCCACCTGCTGGTACCTGGATCAATATCTTCCCCAGGAAAGTTCTCCTTGACATCGCACAAAAAGAGGATTATAAAAGAGGCGCTCATAAAAAGGAGTCCAGGATGTCCAGGGTGTGTGAAATATGTGGCAAGGGGCCCCTCAGGGGACATAATGTCAGCCATGCCAACAATAAGACCAAAAGGGTCTGGCGCCCAAACCTCCAGAAGGTAAGGGTCCTCCATGAAGGAAAGGTAGTCAGGATGAAGGTTTGTACTAAATGTATCAAGGCGGGTCGAGTCGTCAAGGCCCCAAGTGTCCCTGCCACCCCTTAATACGTTCCACCCTTATCACCCCCTTTATCTTCTGCAAGGCATTGGTTATCTTCTTCAACTGTTTTAAGTTCCCGATCTCGATATCAAAGGTGCTCACCGCATTTCCATCATCGGTGGTTTTGACCTGGGCCCCAGTGATATTGACCCCGTTGCCGGAAATGGAAGAGCTGATGGTAGCCAACATCCCCTTTCTGTCGGTAGAGTAGATCCGAATCCTGGTAGGGAAGGTGGAATCTCCCTCCAGGGCCCAACATACCTCTATGCGTCTTTTTGGATCGGTAGCGAGGGCGTTTATGCAATCTGTCGTGTGAACAGTTACCCCCCTTCCCCTAGTGATAAAGCCCACTATCCTGTCCCCTGGCAGGGGGTTGCAGCAGCCAGCAAACCTCACTAGGACATCATCAATCCCATCGATCTTTACAAGCCCCTTAGATCGACTGGTCATCTTCTTGATGACCTTTTCCAGCCTTCCCCCACCCTCCTTTTTCTCATCTATCTTGATCTCCTCTGGTGCCAGGCGTCCGATCACCTGCTGAGTGGTGATCTTTCCGTAACCGATGGAGGCCAAGAGTTCCTCTACGTTGGGGAGGCTGAACTCTTGTGCTACCTTGTGGAGATCCCCTGATTTCCCGAACTTGGAGAAATTTAAGCCTAACTTCTTGAAATCCCTTTCGCACAGGTCCTTTCCCAGGGCGATGCTCTTCTCCTTTTGCTGGGCCTTTATCCACTGGAGGATCTTGGCCTTCGCCCGTGAGGTCTTCACAATTTTTAGCCAATCTCGACTGGGGTGGTGTTTGGACGAGGTGATGATCTCCACCGTGTCCCCGTTTTGAAGCTGGTAATTGAGGGGAACCAGGCGGCCGTTCACCCTTGCTCCTACACATCGATGGCCTACATCAGTATGGATGCTATAGGCGAAATCAATGGGGGTGGCACCCTTGGGAAATTCCCTTACCTCCCCCTTGGGGGTGAATACATATACCTCAGCAGGGAAGAGATCCACCTTTAAGGTCTGGAGGAATTCTTGACTGTCCTCCAGGTCCATCTGCCACTCAAGCAGTTGTCTCAACCAGGAGAAGCGCCTCTCGTCTTCCTCTTCAATAATCCCCCCCTCTTTATATTTCCAATGGGCAGCAATCCCCTCTTCCGCTATCCTGTGAATCTCCCAGGTCCTGATCTGAATCTCTACCCTCTCTCCATAGGGGCCGATGACAGTGGTATGGAGGGATTGATACATGTTCCCCTTGGGAAGGGCGATGTAATCCTTAAATTTACCAGGGACAGGGGGCCAAAGGGAGTGTATCACCCCTAAGGCCTCATAACACTCCTTGATAGTCCCCACTATGATCCTGAAGGCCGTGATGTCGTATACATCATGGAACTCTATTCCCTGCCTCTTCATCTTCTGGTAGATGCTGTAAAGCTGTTTGACCCGTCCTGTAATTTCTCCTTTTATGCCGAACTCCTTGAGTCTTTCCAGGATTATCCCCCTCACCTCCTCCACATATCTCTCCCGCTCCTTCTTTGTCTTGGCCACCTTCCGTGATAGCTCTTTATAGGCCTGAGGTTCCAGGTAACGGAAGGACAATTCCTCCAGTTCCGTCTTGATCCAATCGATACCGAGGCGGTTGGCGAGGGGGGCATAAATATCCAAGGTCTCTTGGCCGATCTCCCTCTGTCTCTGGGGGGCAAGAAAGTGAAGAGTCCGCATGTTGTGGAGCCTGTCGGCGAGCTTAATCAGGATGACCCTTATATCCTTTACCATGGCAAGGATCATCTTGCGGAAGTTCTCGGCCTGCTGTTCTTCTCGGGTCTGAAAGCTCATCTGGCTGATCTTGGTCACCCCATCCACCAGTTGGGCGATTTCGTCGCCGAAGTTCTCCCTAATCTCCTCCAAGGTGGTCAGAGTATCTTCGATGGTATCGTGGAGAAATCCGGTGGCGACGGTGGCTACATCCAGCCTCATCTTGGCCAAGGTCCCGGCCACCTCCAGGGGGTGAATTAGATAAGGCTCTCCCGAAAGTCTCACCTGCCCTTGGTGGACCTTGGCCGAGAAGACATAAGACTTCTCCAAAAGTCCCAGGTCTGCCAAGGGATTGTAAGACTCGACTTGTTCTGCTATGTCGTTGAATCTAAGCATATACAAATAAATTATATCCCTTAGCCCATAAAAGGGCAAGGCCTTCCTCCAGATGTTACCTGCCCAATCTCTTTAGGATCCTCTCCCATTTAGTTGGTGGAATTGAGAGGATTCTAGGAGCAATAGATACAGGGTCCTAGGGGCCAAGGGGTCCAGTAGTCGAGTAAAATACACTAGAACCACTCGGCTGTCTTCGACCCTGAGACTTCGGCGTGAGCTCAGTCGAACGCTCAGACCGAAGGGAGCTCGCCGCAAGCCCTAGAATCCTGGAATCCTAGAACCCTTCATTTTAAATCCTTGGACCCTTTTTCTGTACTATTTGTTAAAATTGACGATGGTTTGTGTTGACACCAGGAAAAATTTTTGATAAATTTTTCAAAAAAAGTACCTTTGGACTTGAAAAAAAGAAAAATATCGTTTAATATTTAAATTAGAAAAGAAAAAAAGGGAAAGAAGTGTCAAAAAAATCTAAAAATTTCCCTTTTAAGTCATTTTTAGCTGTTGATTTTTAAGTCATTTAGAGTTTTACTTATAAAATTATGCTGGTGTAGCTCAACTGGTAGAGCGGCTGATTTGTAATCAGCAGGTTGCGGGTTCGAGTCCCATCACCAGCTCCATTTTTCACAAAGGAGAGGTTCCCGAGCGGCCAAAGGGGGCAGACTGTAAATCTGTTGGCGTAGCCTTCGGAGGTTCGAATCCTCCCCTCTCCACCATCTACCGTGAAAATAGTTCACGGTAAATTGAATCCTTATAAGGGAAATGGGTCTTTATACGTTTGCGGCTTTACTTCAGGGGGCAGGCCCCCCCTGAAACCCCCAATAAGAACCAGAGAGACAAGTCAAATGACTGTCAGGGGGAGTTTGAGGGGGTTGAGATCCCCTCAACGAGAGGTTCAAAGGAAAAATGAGGTTATTTTTATTGTTGGGGGTGAGAGTAAACCCTCATGAGGGTTTAGATGGAGGGCGGGAATAGCTCAGTTGGCTAGAGCATCAGCCTTCCAAGCTGAGGGTCGCGGGTTCGAATCCCGTTTCCCGCTCCATAAAGGGCAAATGAGCCTTTGGCGATTAAGGATTAAGCCCATCGGCAATTTGATTTTAAGCTCTTAGCCCACGTAGCTCAGAGGTGGAGCGCTTCCTTGGTAAGGAAGAGGTCATCGGTTCAATCCCGATCGTGGGCTCCAGAAAAAGGAAATTTTTATGCAAAAGGAGGTCATCTGATGTCGAAGCCTAAGTTTGAGCGGCGTAAGCCTCATGTGAACATAGGCACTATTGGTCATGTGGATCATGGCAAGACGACCTTGACGGCGGCCATTACGA